>JBBRHH010000136.1:0-12081 GCA_038222915.1 Tepidisphaerales bacterium | reverse complement strand
CGGCGGCTTCCTGGCCGAGCTTGTCATCTTCAGAGAAGAACTCCTGGAATTCGTCGATGAGCAGAAGGGTGCGCGGGAGCCGCTGTTTGGTGTTCTGGCGGTACGATGCGATCTCCTGAACTCCGGCCGCCCGGAAAAGCTCGCCGCGGCGGGTGAGTTCGGCATCGACACGCTGCAGGACACTCAGGCCGAACTCGCGATCGGACTCGACAGCGATGGCGCGGGCGTGGGGCAGTCGCTGGGTGACGTAGGCCTTGAACTCGACGCCTTTCTTGAAGTCAACGAGATAAAACTCCACTTCATCGGGTGAGTACCACATCGCCATGTTGGTGACGATGGTGTGCATCAGGTTGGACTTGCCCGAACCGGTCTTGCCGGCGATCAGCGCATGCTGGGCGACGCCGACGCCAAGGCGCAGCGACTGAAGGCGAGTGGCGCCGGACTTGCCAATGGCAATCTTGAGTTCTTCGCGGGAACTGGCGGACCAGAGCCTGGCCGGCCCGGGGGCAATGGTGTCGAAGGGCACTTCGACGCGCTTGGCTTCGAGGGCAGCGCGGCCGACAAGGTCCATGACGCTGGTGAGCGCTTTCTCATCAGGCGGGGCGTCGAGCGTCAGCGGGAAGCGGGAAAAGACGTCGTCGATCCAGGCGGTGTGGCCTTCTTTGATGCGCAGATAGATTGAGCGCGCGACCAGTTCCTCATACCGAGAACCTTGGGGGAGTTGCTGGCGGGTGTCGCGGATAATGATCATGTAAACGCCGCAGCGGGCACCGCTGGTGGCGATGCTGGCAAGCCGACGCAGCGACTCGGCTTCAAAGGCGGTGGGGAAATCGGCAATGACGAGGAAGCGGTAGGGCTCGGCGAGTTCGCCGGCCTGGGCGTTGTAGTCGTCGATGGTTTCGTATTCGTTGCGCAGATATTTCTGGATGACCGTTTCCATGTGCTCGGTCAGGTCGGAGAGGCGCTGTTCGATTTGTTCGCCGCTGGTCCAGATTCGGCCGCCCACAAGGGCTTCGTCGTAGTCGGCGAGGTGCATGAAGCCGGCAAAGTTCTGACCGAGGCCGACGGGGTCGATGATGGTGAAGCGGACGCGGCCTGGCGGGAGGGAGGTGAGGAGGCGGGCCATGAGCATCTGCAAAGTGCGCAGGGCGGAATCGCGGGCTTCGCGATCGGTTTGCATGAGCAGCGACGCCTGGCGTGGGAAGGCGAGGGCTGCGGGCATGGAGAAGGCGGGTGGGAGGGCCAACTGGAGAGGGCCGTTGCGGGGGACGCTATCGGCGATCAGCTTCAGATCGACGGGTAGTGCGCCGAAACGGACCTGGGCGGCGAATTTTTTGGAGGGGATCCAGGATTTCCAGGCCGGGTCGTTCCAGTCGAGTGGAGTGGGTGTACCCCCCTGCTGCTCTTCCATCGGCGCCTGGATGCGGGCGAGGCCTTCCTGGAGCCGGGTGCGGAGGGCAGATTTGGCTTCTTCGTATTGCTGCTGCGACGCCTGCACCTGGGCGGTCTGTTTCTTCTGATAGGCGGCCGCTTCCTGCTCCTGACGGTGACGAAGATCGGCCAGGTGGCGATCGAGCCATTGATCGGCTTCGGATCGGGTGCCGGTGCGGGTGGCTTCGAAGGCGGCTAGCTTTTTGTTGAAGTCGGCCTGGATGGTCTGGATTTTGGCGTCGCGGATGCCCGCGGACTTGGCGACGATGGGCTGGAACTTCTGGCGGGCGCCCTTCACTTCGGTTTTGACTTTTTCGGCGGCTGTGGCTTGGCGAACCTCAAGCTGACGCACGCCTTCCTTCAATTGAATCTTGGCGGAATTGCGGGCGGCGTTGTCGGAGCGTTGCAGGTCGGCGTAGAGCTTTTGGACGCGCTTTTTGGCGGAGATGCGCATGAGGACGCCGAGGACGAGGCCGAGGAAGAGAGCGGCGCCGGTGGCGTAGAGGACGGTGTTGAACGGCATGGAGAGGAACTGCGCCACGCCGCCGGCCGCGCCGGCGAAGATGAGAAGTGCAATCCATGGAAGCACGCCGGTGCCGAGTTGAATGGAGGAGACGCCGCCGATGGCGCGGGCGTAGTGTTCGACTTCGGCCTGATGCTGGGCGAATGCTTCCGCTGCTTCGGCGGGCTTCGGGGAAGGCGGCGGCTCTTCAGCGGAAGGCGCGCCGGGCATGATGCGGTACTTGGTGAGGAGGCCGGCGCCTTCGCGCTGGAGATTGTCAAGGATTTCGAGTTGGCCGGCGTTGAGTTCTTCGAGCTTGCGCTGTTCGACGCGCAGCTGGTTTGTGGCGGATTCGAAGACGCTTTCCGCGAGCCAGCGGGCCTGGTCGAACTTTTCCTTGACCTCCTGCTCAACTTTGGAGTGTTCGTGTTCGACACGCTGGCGGAGGGTGGTGTCGGCCTGGCGGAGGCCGCCCTGCTCGGATTGAAACTGGGCGTCGGCTTTCTGGACTTTTTCCTGGTGTTTCTGGCGGACCTGTTCGTCGAGGGCGGCATAGCGCTGCTTGAGCGAAAACGCGTTGCGCTCCTGTTCGTTTTTTGCGGCCTCAGTGGCGGTTTTGTACTTGCGTTCGATCTCGTCTTCGGTGGTGGCGCACTCGGTGGCGAGGGTGACCAGATCGCGCAGCGCCAATCGCTGCAGATCGCGATGGCTGGCGGGGACGCCGGGGGGCGCCGCGGGCGGCGCATTGGCTTCTGAGAGAGGTTCGGTGTCCTGCATGGGCTTAATTATTGGCTTCCAAGGCGGGTAAAACCGGCCGCGTCGCGAGTGTAGCAAAATTTACTACATCCGGCACGCAAGGCTATTCACAGTCGCGGCGGATTTGCTGGAGGATGACGGCCATATGGTCCATGGCCCCCACTGCGTTTCGCAGGTCGGCTTCCATGGGGGCGAGGAACTTTTCTTCAAATTGTTTGCTTTGGGAATCGTCCCACGACATTTTCGTTTCGGACCAGTGGAGCATCAGCTCCTTCATGGATTTTCCAAGCTGCGCCCGGCCTTCAAAAACGCCCATGAATCACCTTTTTTAAAGAGTACTGATTTTATCTGCGTCGAATCTATTACGTTCGGCAGATTGGTTTATTTGTCGCTGGCCAATGGGAATCGAAGGACGGGAAGCTCCTGGCCTTCGAGGGGCGAGGCGGTTTTTGCGAAGCGCCGCGCGCCGAGCTTAATGAAGAATGCTTCGGCGTTGGGGTCGGAGGTCAGTTGCAGCTCGGCATAGCCGAGTTGGCTGGCCGTCTGGATGGCGTGATGCCAGAGGGCGGTGCCGAGGCCGAGGCGTACTTTGTCGGGATCGACGTACAGATAAGCCAGCCGTACGTGGGGCGGCGAACCGGACAACCCGTAGAAACCGATTATTCGGCCATCGCGTTCGGTGACGAACACCGGGGAGGTGGCGATGTAATCTTCCCGGACAATTAATGGTGGCCGCCAGAGTTCTGTTTCTTCCGGAGAATATCGCCAGGTTTGGATAGAGCGGAGTGCGAGATCGGTGAGGGTGGCGGCCTCTTCGGGAACGGCGCCGCGGATGGGAATTTCGTCGGGCGGTGGCGGCTCGACGGGGCGGTCTTCGGGAAGCTCGGCGCGGGTGAATGCGCCGCCGGAGGAAGCGGCGTCGGTGGACGAGCCGCCGGTTGCACCGAGCGACATGTAGGCTTCGAGGGTGGCGACCATGTTGTCCAACTTGGCGGCGGCGACGGGAACGTCGAGCTGGGCGCTGGTGGCGAAACGTTGGACGGAGCCTTTGTAGGTTTGGATTTCCTTGGTCAGGCGGCGGCTGGATTTCACGACGTTTTGGACTTTTTCCTGCGCCTCCAGCAGCCGCCGCTTGGCGATCTGGACGGCCTTTTCCTCTTCGATGGTGGATTGGCGGCTGCCGGTCGGGCTTTTGTAGATTTGCTTGTAGCGGAGCAGTTCGTTGGCGCGGGAGAGAATCTCGGTGCGCTTGCGGATCTGGCCCTGCCAGTAGGCGCCCTGCTCGGTTTCGAGCCAGAGGAGCATGCGCTGCATTTCAGATTCGGCGTCAGCAAGGGCGAGGTTGGCGGCTTCGGAGAATTTCCAGAGGTAGGTTTTGAAGTGCTTGAGAGCGTCGAGGGAGTTTACTTTTGCGCCTTCGGCCATGGGTACATGTTAAGTGCACGTATACGGATTGGCCACGGTTGGAATGAGCTCTCCCTTACAATGGCACCGGCGCGGGGCCTTTGGGTTTTCTTCCTTCCAATACTTCCACGATGTCGCGCACGACCCAGCTCATGTTTTCGATGGCGGTGTAGGTGCGGGCGGCGAGGTGTGGGGTGAGGAGGACGTTGTCGAGGCCTAGGAGGGGGAAGTCGGGCTTGGGGGGCTCGGGGGCGAAGACGTCGAGGGCTGCGCCTGCGATGCGATTTTCTTTGATGGCGGTGGCAACGGCCGCGGCGTCGAGGACTTCCCCGCGGCTGGTGTTAACGACGATTGATGTTGGTTTGAGGAGGGCGAGTTGGGATGCGCCAACGAGGTTTTCATTGCCGGCGCGCATGTCGACGTGGATGCTGAGGACGTCGGCCTCGGCGTAGAGGCGCTGCTTCTCCACTGGCGTGGCCAGGAAGTCTAGCTGGGCGTGGACGTTGAGGAGGTCGTTGTAGATCACGCGCATGCCAAAGCCGTTGGCGGCGATGTGGCCAAGACGGCGGCCGACGCGGCCCATGCCGAGGATGCCGAGGGTGAGCTCGTTGAGTTGGCGGCCGCGGACGGTGTCGCGGATGCGTTTGAATTCTTTGGGTTCGTAGGCGTGGTCGCGGAAGAAATTCCATGGCCGGAGGAGTTGGAGCATGTAGCCGATGACGAAGTCGCCGACAGCGAGGGTGTTGGCGTCTGGAGTGTAGACGACTTCAACACCGCGGCGTCGGCAGGCCGGGACGTCGATGTTTTCGAGGCCGACACCGCCCCGGCCCACGACGCGGAGTCGGGGGGCTCTGGCGAGGAGGGATTCGTTCACCTTGGTGTAGGTTCGCACGACCATGCCGGCGGCGGCGGCGAGATGGGTATTGAAGGCCGGATCGTCAGCGGCGGCTTCGATGACGTTGACCTGTTCGCGCAGCCAGTTGAGGGGGCCGGCGTCGGAGCCTTCGGTGACGAGGACGGTGTGGGGAGTTGCGGGCATACAGTGTAAGTAACTGCCCGAAGGCAACGTGGCAAATTCGTTATGGAATGCCCGACTAACTTCGTACAATAGGGCGTCGCTGAGGTCCACATGAGTCGAACTGCATTGCGCCGAATAGATCGAGCGATCGAGCCGGAGCCGGAAGAGCTCGTGGATCATTTCGTGCTGCACAACATTAGCTGGTCACTCTACGAATCGATCCTTAAGGCGGTGGGGAATCGGCCGGTGTCGGTCACATTTTATGAGGGGAGCTTGGAATTCATGACGCCACTTCCGTCACACGAGATCTACAAGACGCTGCTGGCACGGATGATCGAAATCCTATCTTTTGAGCTGGATATTCCGATGGCGGGGCTCGGGTCGACGACTTATAAATCGAAGAAGCGGCTCAGCGGGCTGGAGCCGGATGAGTGCTACTACATCAAGAACGAAGCGAAGATTCGCGGCAAAAAACGGCTGAACCTCGAGAAGGACCCGCCGCCGGACTTAGCGATTGAAGTGGATATCACGCATCGAGCGATCGATCGCGAGAAGATTTACGCAGCGCTTGGGGTGCCGGAAGTATGGCGGCTCCGACTCTCACGCGTAGCCTGCCTTCAGTTGAAACGGGATGGCACCTATGAGGAGCATGCCGAAAGCGCGGCATTTGCCGGGCTGAAAATGACGACTCTTGAAGAATTTCTGGCAATGGCGTGGACTACCGATCAAACAAGCATCGTTCGAGCGTTTTCGAACTGGGTGAAGAAGAATATGGGCAGTTGAGCGGGCCTCATTTGGATTGGCCGCGCCCCGCCGTTACCTGGGATCGTCGGTTGCAAATAGATGAGGGGCTACATACAATTCGATTGTGAATATTTGGCTGACAATGGGAACTGTTTCCGGCGTCAGTCCACGGTGCTGGCTGTAGCGGATGACCAGCACTCGAATAGGCTTTTTGACCTGATTCTGGACTGCTTCCTGTGGTGGTTTGGCGTCAGAAATGAACGTGGTTCCATTCGGAATACAAGTCGCGCAGTTGTCGGGAATCGTGCTGGGTTCAGCGCTGTTTCTCCTGCTGTGTCTCGGGTTGGCGCTCAGACTTGGGTCGCCGATGCCGAGACTGTCTTTACGGCGAATTTATTCGCTGGTGATGCGATTTGACGGGACGCGGCGGCCTTCCGGCACGCGCCCCTGCTCCACGCCCTCACGGGCCCCGCCTCTTCTGGCTTCTCGTCGGCGCTATCGTGATCGTGATTCCGGGGTTGATTCCCTGGAGTAGGCGATTGCGCGCTCGTGAAGTCTGAAGATATCGGCGGCGGCCGTGGTCAACTGGCCTTCCCCTGTACATCCGCATGTTGGGGAATCGCGCCATGGTTTTCCTCTGGATTATTGTTGGAATCGTCATCGGCGGGGGCGGTATTTACGCGGCTTTGGTTTTTACGGGGCGCAATCTGGTTCAGCAGGCCCGCACCCAGGCTGATCAGCTCAAGGAAGAATCGCGGCGGAACGGCGAAACGCGCTCGAAAGAGATCGAGCTGGCCGCGCGCGAGGACGCACAAAAGCGGCGGGCCCAATTCGAAAAAGAGAGCGAGGCCGACCGGCGCGAGATGAAAGATCTCGAAGCCCGCCTAATCAAGCGAGAGGATACGCTCGATCGCAAACTCGACACGCTCACCGTCAAAGAACGCAATCTGGAGACGCTCGAAAGCCGACTCGCGCAGCGCGATAAGACGCTGGCGACGAAGGAAAAAGAGCTGGACGGTCTGATTGCCGACGAGCGCAGCAAGCTGCTGCAGATCACCAATCTGTCGCCGGACCAGGCGAAGGAAATCCTGCTGCAGCGCATCGAGGACGAGTGCCGGCACGAGGCCGGGGCGCTGATCCAGAAGATCACCGAGCAGGCGCAGGAAGAAGCGAAGGAGAAGAGCCGGCAGATCGTGTTGCAGGCGATTCAGCGTTACGGCGCGGAGCAGACCTGCGATCACACCGTCAGCACCGTGCAGATTCCCAGCGACGATATGAAAGGGCGGGTGATCGGCCGCGAGGGGCGGAACATTCGCAGCTTCGAGAAAACCACAGGCGTGGATGTGATCATCGACGATACGCCGGGCGTGGTGGTGGTGAGCTGCTTTGACCCGGTGCGGCGCGAGATCGCCCGCATCTCATT
This sequence comes from Tepidisphaerales bacterium, assembly GCA_038222915.1. GTDB lineage: Bacteria > Planctomycetota > Phycisphaerae > Tepidisphaerales > Tepidisphaeraceae > JBBRHH01. The sequence goes on along the minus strand of JBBRHH010000136.1, from coordinate 4,803 downwards.
GGAGCGGCTGATTCAGGATGGGCGCATCCATCCGGCACGCATCGAAGAAGTGGTCGAGCAGGCTGGCAAGGAGATGGACGAGGACCTGATCCGCATCGGCAAGGAAGCGGTGCAGGAGGCGAACCTTCCGGGCATTGCCAAGCCGATTCTGCCGATGCTTGGCCGGCTGGGCTATCGCACAAGCTATGGCCAGAATGTGCTGCGTCACTCGATGGAAGTGGCGTACCTGTGTCAGGTGATGGCCGCCGAGCTTGGGCTGGATGGCAATCTTGCCCGCCGGGCCGGGTTGCTGCACGACATCGGCAAGGCGATGGATCATGAGGTGGAGGGCGGGCATCCGGAGATTGGCCGGGAGTTTTTGAAGAAGTTCAACGAGCCCGAGGCGGTGCTGAATGCGTGCGCCGCCCACCACGGCGACGTGCCGGCGACGACACCGTACACGCCGCTGGTAATGGCCGCCGACGCGATCAGCGCTGCGCGGCCGGGCGCTCGGCGCGAGAGCCTGGAGCGTTACATCAAGCGGTTGACCGATCTGGAAGATATCGCCAAGCAGTTTGAAGGCGTGCGGCAGGCGTATGCGATCCAGGCGGGGCGCGAGGTGCGGGTGATCGTCGATGCAAAGGTGATCGACGACAAGATCTCCGCGAAGATTGCGCGGGATATCGCCAAGAAGATTGAAGAGACAATGACATATCCGGGCGAGATCCGGGTAACGTTGATCCGCGAGGTGCGGGCCGTGGAGTATGCGCGGTAGGTTTTCGTACGACGGCGCGCGGTTTGAGGAACGGTTATGGCGAAAATTCCCGTTCGAAGAAAGGTCTTGTCGAAAGCGCGGCAAGGCATCGAACAGGCGATCCTGTTTGTACGCGGCCATCGCGTCCTTCTCGATGCCGACTTGGCGACGATGTACGGCGTGCAGACGAAGGTGCTGATTCAGTCCGTTAAGCGCAACATGGCCCGGTTTCCCGGCGATTTCATGTTTCAGTTGGTTCCGGACGAGATTGAAACTTTGAGGTCACAAATTGTGACCTCAAAGAGCCGCGGCGGTCGACGCTATCGGCCTTACGCGTTCACCGAACAAGGTGTCGCAATGTTGTCCAGCACGCTGCGCAGCGGACGGGCCATTGAAGTGAACATCGAGATCATGCGCGCCTTTGTCAGAATGAGGCAAATCCTCAGCCACAATGACGAACTTCGACATCGGCTGGATCAAGTGGAACGCAAGCTTGAAGATCAGGACGGACGGTTTGGGATCATTTTTGACGCCATTCGACAATTGATGAACGACGAAATCGAAGAAACGCCGAAGACGCGAATCGGATTTGATACAGAACAGAAACGCCCGTAACGAGTCGTAGCCATTCGTCCTGCTCTATATCTAAGGAAAGTTCATATCTCCCACACGTGATACAATCCTCTGGCATTTCACAGGGAGCGCGGGATGAGACTTCGGCCGGGCATGTTGCGGACGATCCTCGGGCTGGTTGCCTTTTCAGGCGCGGTCGTTGTTCTTCGCTGCGGTATGCCGGTCGTAAAGGCGGCTGTGGTGCCGGCGCGATCGGTCGCCGTCTCCAGGCCGGAGGCGGAAGACGCAGAATCGCGTGCACATGCCTTCATTTTTACGGACAAGAAAAGGGATTCTTGGGAACCAGCCCCAGGCAAATCGCGCGATGGGCAGGCGACGTGGCTTGCGACGGCGCTGGTGGCGGACTTTGGGTTCGTGGACGGCGCAAGCAATTACGACGCCCGCGTAATGGCGGCCGAAGTAACTGACGCACAGGCGCTCGCCGCCGTGGCGCGCGTCGCCAGCGTCATGCGGTTCAAAGAACCCTATCGATCCGCAAACAAGCGCGTGGCAAATGTGGCCGGCACGTTGATTGATCAGGACAATGTCGTTGACGGTTATTACGCCGCCGAAGCCTGTAATCTGACCGCGCCCGTGCACGACGCCGTCGAACTCCAGGCATTTGTCAAAGCAAACCTCCGCTGGCGTTCCCTTCAACGAGCCGATGGATCGTGGGCCGACCGTTCGCGGCCTGGCGATGCGTCTGGCACTTTCATCGCCACAGCAGCAGCCGTAGCCGGCCTCTGTGAAGTGCGCGATGCGACGCGCCTATTGCCCGGCGCGCCGTGTGTCGCCCACTACCAGGATTCGGCCATCGAGCCGGCCCTAAAGTGGCTCGGCGATCATGTTGGCCGCGAATTCGAACAGAAGAATTACCACAGCCTCTACCTCGCGCAGCGCGTCTGTATGCTGACTGGCCGATCGCGCCTGGGGACGCAGGAGATTTCACGCAAGCTGGCGTCGAAGCTGATCGAGTGGCAAAACCAGGATGGCTCGTGGGGCTCGGACGACGGCGACCATGTCGTCTCAACGGCGCTCGCTTTTCTCACCCTCGACGAAAGTATCTGGCGCGTCGACGTCAGCAAGCTGCAGTATACGGTCGACATCAACGGCAAATCCGTTGAAGCACATTGGAATGAATCGCCACTCGATATCGATCATCTCACGCGTTGGATGATTCATGAGGAGTGCGGCGACGGCCGCTGCTGGCAGATTGTGGAGATGAGCCAGCCTGTCGAGGAACTACTCGACGCGCCCGTCCTGTATATCAGCGGCAATCAGGTGCTGCACTTCTCGGATTCGGAAATGGATAAGCTGCACGCCTATGTCAACCGCGGCGGCATGATCCTCGGCAATGCCGACAAGGGGAGCGCCGCCTTCGCGGCCTCATTTCAAAAGGTGGGGTCGATGCTGTTCCCGGACTTTCAATTTCGCAATCTGCGCAAGGCCGACCGCGATCATCCGATTTTCACGGAGCAAATATATAAAAACGAGCCGTGGGTCGACAAAACCACGATTCTGGCCATGAGCAACGGTAAGCGCGAAGTGATGCTGCTTCTGCCAGATGACCTCGCACGGGCCTGGCAGGTTCGTGACCCGAACGGTTCAAAAAACCCGTTCGAATGCGGCTCTAGCCTGATGCACTACAACCGGGGTTCGGACCGGCTGCGGACGCGGACGGATTTCTTCTGGTCTGAACGAAAGACCAATCGCGGCGCCAATTGAAGCGGAAATGCGACGCGAGGCTGATTGGAGTTAATTCTTGCCGATACCGAAGATCTGCCCGCGCCGATCTTGCGCGCGAGTTGAAATCGATCGCTATCCCGGATCACTTGCTCAGGACAAAACGTTGGCGGCGGCCAATTGATTCTCCTATCCTCCCACCATGCAGATCATGATGAACACCGGCGGGATCGCCGGCACCAATGCTTTCATGGTGGCCGATGAGGTGGCGAAGAAGGCGGTTATTTTTGATGCGCCCAATGACACAGTTGGCCCGCTCATTCACGCGGCCAAGGAGCGGGGTTGGGATGTGATTGGGCTTTGGCTCACCCATGGCCATTTTGATCATGTGGCCGATCACGCTGTTGTCACTGCTGCGTTTCCTGAAGCGAAGGTACTGATTCATCCGCTGGACGAGCCGAAGCTGAAAGACCCGCGGAGCAGTATGTTTCCGCTGCCGTTTGTGATTCCGCCGCGGAGCCCGGATGGCCATGTCGTGGAGGGGCAGAAATTGTTGATTGGTTCGATTGAAGTGGAAGTCATCGAGACGCCCGGCCACGCCCCCGGCCATGTCATGTTTTATATTCCGCGTGAAGAGCTTCTGGTGGGCGGCGACTTGATCATCATGGGGGCGATTGGCCGAACCGATCTGCCGGATTCGGATCATGCGGCGCTGGAGGAGTCGGTGCGGCGGGTCATGAAACTGCCGGCCCCGACGCGGCTGTTGCCGGGGCATGGCCAGCCGACGACGCTTGGAGAAGAGATGCGGAAGAATCTTTATGTGCGCGAGATCATGGGGCTGTGAGCCATCGCGCCGTTTATTCGAAGATGACTTGTTTGATGTACTCCAGCGATTTCAGCTTGGCGTCGACGGCGCCCTTTTGGCGTTTGTTGAGCAGGAAGACCACATCGTCTGACTTGGTGAGCAGGTAGAGGGGGGCGACGATTCCGCCTGTTACCGTTTGACCGTTGATGAGCGTGACGGTGTATTGCAGCTCCCGGGCGGGATAGGTGTGGCCGCTGTATTCCTTGATGTCGCTGCCGGTGTCCTTGAAATGCCATTCCGGCTGATCGCGTTCCCAGAGAATCTTTGCCTCCATCGACTGGATCAGGTTGTAGGGGATGTCGCGATATTCCTTGTCGGTTTCATTCCAGACGCGGACAGGTTTCTCGCGGGTGGTGCAAAATTGGCCATGGATTTTTTCGCCGCTGCTCATGACCAGCGTTGCTTTGCGTGCGCCGCGGTCGTCGCCGGCCGCGGGGCTGAACGGTTGGGAAGCGGGCGCCGCTGGCTGGGTTGTTTTTGGCTTGCCTTGCGAGAGAAGCCAGGCGAGATCGTCCTGGGCCGGGGCGGTTGTCGGGGGAGCGGCGAAAAGCAACTGTGCGTTCACGAGAAATAGAATCGCCGCCAGGTGTTTCATAATGAATCTCCGCGCCCTGAAGAGGCCGCAGCATTAAAGTATAGCACGTGGCAACTGAAGCTGTACTAACTTCTACAATCGTGGTTCCGCCGGGCGCGTGGGCCGTTGGTTTGAGTGGCGGGGCCGATAGTGTCGGGCTTTTATCGCTGTTGCGGGGCCGATCGGACCTGCGCCTCGTGGCCGTGCATCTCGACCACGAAACCCGCGGCCGTGAGAGCACGGGCGATGCCGAATTTGTCCGCGCACTTTGTGAGCGATGGGGAGTGCCGTGTGTTGTGACACTGCGCAGTGAGCTGGAAACCTCGCTGACCCATC
>JBBRHH010000135.1:0-12150 GCA_038222915.1 Tepidisphaerales bacterium | reverse complement strand
CACCTACACCACCGTCAGCGCAACCAATGTCCAGTTGACCGCCGGCACCCACCTCTTCCGACTCGTCTTCGATTCCAACAGCGCCGCTACCGGCTATGTCGGAAACTTCGATAACTTCACCGTCACCGCGGCCACGCAGTCCCCGCCACCACCGGCCAACAGTTCTACCCCCTTCGGCGGCACACCCGTGGCCGTTTCCGACACCGCCGCCACAACCATCCAGTCCGAAAACTACGACAAGGGCGGCGAAGGCATCGCCTACCACGACGCCGAGGCGCAGAACCAGGGCGGCGCATACCGCACCACCGAAGGCGTCGACGTCGAATCCCACGCCGGCGGCTACGACGTCGGCTTCGTTAAGGCCGGCGAATGGCTGAACTACAGCGTGAACGTCGCCGCCACCGACACCTACAACCTCATGTTCCACGTCGCGTCGGCGGGCGCGGGCGGCTCATTCCACATTGAAATGGACCCGGGCAACATCGTCAGCGGTTCCATCAACGTCGCCAACACCAACGGCTGGCAGAACTATGCCAACGTCACCGCCAGCAACGTATCCCTCACCGCCGGCCAGCACATCATCCGCATTGTCTTCGACTCCAACGGCGGCACCGGCTTCGTTGGCAACTTCGACTTCATGAAGATTACCCCCGCCGCCGTCTCCCCGCCTCCGGTGTCTCCGCCGCCCCCGGCCGGGATCACCGTCGGAGCAATCAAGAACACCGACAAAACCGCGGGCAGCCAGGCCGAGAACACCATCGCCATCAACCCCGCGAACCCCAACAACATCGTCACTGTCTCCCTCAACGGCGGCGATCAGGGCTACCACATCGTCGTCAGCCGCAGCACCGACGGCGGCTCCACCTGGACCACCTCCCTCATCGGCGGCGCACAGGACGGCTTCAGCGCCACCACCAACCGCGTCGACCCGCACGTCGCCTTCGACGGGTACGGCAACTGCTACATCGCCTACGAAGTCGGCAGTGCCGTCAATGTCACCACACTCATGTGCGCCCGCAGCAGCAACGGCGGCGCAAGCTTCACCTTCACCGCCGCCGCCACTGGCCCAAGCGTTGACGCCGACGGCTGCAACATCACCGCAGGCCCCGACGGCAACGGCCATCAGGCCGTCTACATCAGCTACTCCGACTACGGCGTCAACCGCGTGAAAGTCGCCCACGCTGTCGCCACCGGGCTCGGCCAGTTCGGCGCTTTCACCACCGCCACGGTCAGCACTACCCCCAACGGCAACGAATCCTCCATCGCCGTCGGCCCCAATGGCGAAGTCGTCGTTGTCTGGCAGAATCCCGACGGCGGCACCGGCCCCTCGACCCTGTTCGTCGCCAGCTCCACCGATGGCGGCAATACTTTCGCGGCCCAGAAGACCATCAACACCTCTTCCGTCGGCGGCTACACCAAGATCGCCGCCCAGCCCGATCGCGGCATCGACGTCGAAGCCCACATCGCCATCGACCGCAGTGGCGGCCCGGCCAACGGTCGGCTCTATCTCGTTTACACGTCCAATATCAGCGGCACCGCCAACGACACGGACATTCTCTTCCGCTATTCCGACGACCTCGGCCAAACCTGGAGCGCGGCTACCTTTGTTAATGACGACACCGGCACCGCCAGCCAGTTCCTCCCCGCCCTCGATGTTGATCAGACCACCGGCAACGTCGCCGTCTCCTGGTACGACGCCCGCAACAGCCCCAACAACAACTCCGTCGAAGAATTCGTGGCGGTCAGCACGGACAACGGGCAATCGTTCTCGTCCAACATTCAGGTAGCCGCAGGCCTCACCACTTCGGCCCCAAGCAACAGCGCCTACGGCACCCTGGGCGACCAGGACCTCGGCGACTACTCCGGCCTCGCCTTCTACGCCGGCAAGCTCCGCCCGTCATGGGCCGACAACACCAACTCCACCGGCGACAACCCCGACGGCACGCACACTTATCTGGACATCTACACCGCGACGATCACCGTCAGCTAAAACTTTTACTCCCCGGCCGGTGCAAACCCATGACGTAACGTGTTCTCCGTAATCGTCCGCGGCACGACAAAATTCAGCAGGTAGTCCGGCCCACCTGCTTTCGTGCCGCCGCCGGAGAGTTTAAAGCCGCCAAACGGCTGGCGCTCGACGAGCGCCCCGGTGATCTTCCGGTTGATGTACAAATTCCCCACCCGAAATTCCCGCCTAACCCGCGCAATATGCAGTGGGCTGCGCGAATACAGCCCGCCCGTGAGCGCATAGTCCGTCCCGTTCGCCAACGCGATCGCCGCGTCCATGTTCTTCGCCTTCATCACGGCGAGGACCGGCCCAAAGATCTCCTCCTGCGCAATCGCCGCCGTCGCCGCCACATCCGCAAACACATGCGGCGCAACATAAAACCCTTTCCCTTCCAGCGCACCAAGATCCTCCGCACAAGCCAGCGTCGCCTCTTCCTTACCCTTGGCGATATTCTCCTGAATCCGCCGCAGCGCATCCCCATCAATCACCGGCCCCACAAAACACGACGGCTCCTCCGCCGGCGCAACCTTCAACGACCGCGTCACCTCCACCAACCGCTTCAGGAACGCATCGTAAATCCCCTCCAGCACAATCGCCCGCGAACACGCCGAACACTTCTGCCCCGAATATCCGAACGCACTATGCGCCACCCCCAGCACGGCCTCATCCAGATCTGCATCGTCATCCACAATCACCGCGTTCTTCCCGCCCATCTCCGCAATCACCCGTTTCACATGAGCCTGCCCCAGCGGTGTCCGCGAAGCCTGCTCATTGATCGCCAGCCCGACCGGCCGCGATCCAGTAAACGCGAGAATCTCCACATCCGCATGCCCCACCAGCGTCGGCCCAATCTCCTTCCCTATTCCCGGAAGATAATTAACCACACCCGATGGAAAGCCCGCCTCCTCAAAGATCTCCATCAACTTCGCCGCAATCACCGGCGACTGTTCCGCCGGTTTCATTACCACCGTATTTCCAGTCGCCAGCGCCGCAGTCGTCATGCCGCACAAAATCGCCAGCGGAAAATTCCACGGCGCGATCACCACCGTCACCCCGCGCGGCTCGTAAAAGTACGCATTTTCTTCCCCCGCCACATCATGATGCTGCGGCCGAAACAGCCGCAAACTCTCCGCAGCGTAGTATTCACAAAAATCAATCGCCTCCGCCACATCCGCATCCGCCTCCCGCCATGGCTTTCCCGACTCATAAACCTCCCAGGCCGACAGCTCATTTCGCCGACGCCGCATAATCTCCGCCGCTCCACGCAACAACCGCACCCGCTCCTCCGGCGCAGTATCGCGCCATCCGTCAAAGGCATTCTTCGCAGCAGATACCGCCGCATTCGCGTGCTCCACGGTCGCCGCTGCCGCCCGGCCGACAATCTGCGCGCTGTGCGAAGGATTCAACGACTCAATCCACTTCCCCGACTCAGCCCGGTCGCCACCAATCACCAGCGGGTAGTCGCGCCCGACTTCTCCCGCGATCAAGCCAAGCGCCGCCCGCATCCCCGCCCGCGCCTCCTCCCGGCTGAAATCCGCCAGCGGCTCATTGCGAAAAGTCTGAACCCGCCGCTCTTCCAACACCGACTTCTGCGGCGTCTCCGTAGCCACCTCACTCGCCCGAGTTGCCGGATTCATCAATAGCTGCTCCTCAGGCACATGCTCGGTAAAGCCGGCCCGCAAGAAGGATTCGTTCGAAGTATTTTCCAACAACCGTCGCACCAGGTAAGCCATCCCCGGCAAGAGCGCCCCCATCGGCGTGTATATCCGCACACGCTGCCCCATCCCCACCAGCGCCGACTTGATCTGATCGGCCATGCCATACAGCATCTGAAATTCATACTGCCCAGCCCGCAGCCCAGCCTGTTGCGCCACAGCCAATGCATGCGCAATGCTCCGAATATTGTGGCTCGCGATCGCCGGCCGCAGCCACGCCGCCCGCTCCATCAGAAACGTCGTGCATAACTCAAAATTTGCGTCCGTCTCCGCCTTCCGCGTAAACACCGGCGCCGCCCAGTTATTCTGCGCCGCGATCACCGTCTCAAAATCCCAGTACGCCCCCTTCACCAGTCGAACCGTGATCGGCGTCCCCCGCTCCCGCACCCATTCTTCCAGGTGCTGCAGATCCGCATGAGTGCATCGCAAATACGCCTGCATCGCGATCCCCACATCCTTCCACTCCCGAAATTCCGGCTCGCTGAACACCTCGCGAAAAATCTGCAGCGTCAAATCCTTGTACGCATACTGCTCCATGTCGATGTTGATAAACGCCCCGCGCTGCCGTGCCAGCCGCAGTATCGGCCGCAGCCGCTCCCGCACCGCCGAACTCGTCTCTTCTGGTGCAATCGGATCGAACTGGCTATAGAGCGCCGAGAGCTTGATCGAAATATTCACCGCCCCGGGCGTCAGCCAGTGCGAGTTGATCGCATGTGCCGTCAACCCATCGATCACTCGCAGGTAGGCCTGCTGATACCCAAGTGCCTCCGCCCGTGAGAGCACCGCCTCCCCCACCAGGTCAATTGTAAACTGCAAATGGTGCCGTCGCAGATCCGTGATAATCCGAATGGCCCCGCGCAAATCATCCGCCGCGATAAACCGCCGCGCCAGTCGCCGCACATTCATCCGAGTCACGCCGGCCACGATCGTTCCCACCAGCCCATCATGCGGTAGCAACCCCAGCGCCCCCCGCACCAACCCCGGCAGGCGATCGTTCACAGTCCCCGAATACTCTCGCAGATGCTCCATCACCTGCGCCGACGAGGACAGACCAGGAAGCACATCAATAAATCGAAATAGATGAGCCTTGATTTGCTCATCTCGCATTCCCCAGTTCATCAACCGCTCATCCAGCCACTGCGTCGCCGACAAATGAGCAGGATGAGCCCGCACCCGGGCAAAAAGCTCCCGGCCAATCCGCTGCGTCGAACTCTCAAGTTCTTCAGCCACCGAATCCATCGTACATCATTTAATGGATCATGGTCGCCGTCAGCAAAATTGTGTTGCACGTTGCAGAAATACTTACCGAATTGTCGGGCACATTTATTCCTTGGGCTTGGCGGGCCCGTCCTTCTTTATCTGCGTCAGGTGCAACTCGCCAGCTTCGGGGTCCAGTTTGTAGATGAAGTTGTGGAGGAAGGTGCCGCCGAGCAGGTCTTCTGCTGCGACGAGGGACTTGGGAAGCACGGCGCACTCTACGGCTTCCACGGTGAACTGCCCGACGCGGACGGACTTGAGCATCATCTTCTTGGCTTCGACCACCTTGCCATCGGCCAGTTGCAGTTGAATGGTCGGGTCCTTTTCGCCAGGTACGAGCCCAAGACGTTCAGCCGTGGCGGCGGTAATGCCGACGTAGCTTGCGCCGGAGTCGAGAACCATCGAATGGGTGAATTTCCCGTTCAAGGTCACATCGACCATGGGAACATGTCCTTCGGTCTTGATCGGAATCACCGCGGAAGCCACATCACCTTTTAGGCGCTTGAGCTGATTGCTGTTGGCGGTGAACTCGGCTGTCGGCCCAAGGCGAACCTTGGCCTTTCCCGCTGCGTTGGCTTTCTCAATGGCAGCCTTTACGTCCGCGTCGGCATTTACATCCGTGTAATCCTGGATGGCCTTTTCCACCTTTGCCTGTGTATCAACCACCAGGTTGGCGTATTTGTCCCTGGAATCCTCGCCAAGTTCCTTCAGCTTTTTCTCAAGGTCGGTCTTCGCTTCCACACCTTCGTTGATCTGACTGGTGAGAATGTTGATGTTTGCGATCAACTGGTTATTGGAGTTCGCGTCCTTATCTTGGTCGAGTAGGGCGTCGAGATTGCGCCGCTGAAAATCCCACTGACCCATCTGCCCTTTGACGTTGCGGATCTGGGTTTCGATGTCGACGCGAACTTTTGTGTCGTCGTCCATCTTCTTCTTCGCCAGACGGATCGCGCGCATCGAGTCGTTAAGCTCCTGCTCCGCGGGCAGTACGTAGGTCAGGCCCGACTTGACCAGACCCTTCGCCTTGAAGGTATCGTCAGGAGCGGCGTCTTCGGCGCGAAGGCCACATATGAAGAACGAACTCATTAAAATCGCCGAAACAGCACTGCGAATCACGATTCACCTCCCTGAGAGGCCACCACATCTGAAGAAATGCTAGACGGTGATCACCAAACTGGTGTACCGACACATAATTTTCTACCGGATCAACGGGGCCGGGTCAATGATCTCGGCCATCTTGGACGCGCCAATCAGACTCTGTTCACGCGCGTTTCTATCGCGTAGCGCAGCAGTTCGCTGCTGCTCTTGATACCGAGCTTGTGCTTGATGTGTTCACGGTGGGCTTCGACGGTTTTCGCGCTCAGGAAGAGGAGTTCGGCGATCTGACGAACTGGCATGCCGTCGCCGAGGCAGCGGAAGACCTGGAGCTCGCGGTCCGTAAGGCGCTGAAGGGGGGACAGTTCCGTTTGGGTGGCGCCGCCAGCAAGTTTGCCCAGGACCTGCGATACGATTTTACTGCTGACGCACAGTTCCCCAGCCATGACCGTGCGCAAAGCGGCCCGCACTTTCTCAGGGGCCTCCTCTTTCATGACGTACCCTTTTGCGCCGGCCCGCAGCACCCGCTCGGCATAGATGGATTCGTCGTGCATGGACAGGATCAAAACAGGGAGATCAGACCGAAATGCGACGATTTCAGCCAGGAGTTCCAACCCGTCCACGCCTTTAAGGGTAATGTCGAGGATGACGGCGTCAGGACACAGTGCCTTGATCTTGACCATCGCGTCGGCGGCCGATTCGGCCTCGCCACAGATTTCCATGTCCCCTTCGTCGGTGACGAGACGGGCGATTCCCTGGCGAACGACCGGATGATCGTCAACCAGGAAAATCCTCGCTTTTTTTACCGTCACGTTTTGCTCTGATTGCATTTGCCCACTATCCGTTCTCTGTCTGACGCTGCGTTGCATGAGTCGTACACGCGTCGGCATCGTCCGCTGTCGAGCAAACGACAATTGTACCACTTGGCTGGCGATTCGAGATCAGCAATGATGCGCCGATCATTCGGGCTCGATAGTGCATGGACGCTATCCCCATCCCTGTTCGGTCTTTTTTTGAAACGTCGAATCCGGTTCCATCGTCAGTAACGCTGAGCATGACACGGTCGGCAGCACCGCCGAGGCAGATCGCGATGTTTGTGCAGTGAGCATGCTTCGCGGCATTGGTGGCCGCCTCCTGGGCGATGCGATACAGATGAATTTGTGCGGAGCGATTGGGAAGATAGACGGGCGGATCCACGTTGAAGTGGCAGGCGATCCCAAACAGACGGTTGATCGTGGCGGCCAGGGCGGTGAGCGCCGGTTCGAAGCCGTTTACTTCCAGTTCCGCGGGGTAAAGACCCTGTGCTACGCCGCGGGCCTGCCGGTTGGCTTCGCGCAATAAGTCAAGGAGACGATCCAGTTCACCTGCATCGGCAATCCCCTGCTTTTTCATGCGATCGGCTAGTGATCTTCCAAGCATTGACACCGCCGTGATCTGCTGACAAACAGTATCGTGAAGATCCTGGCCGATGCGCCACCGCTCTTTTTCGCCAGCCTCAAGGACCTCTTTTTCCAGTCGAATCTGGTCCGTGATGTCGCGCGCTATGGCCGACGCACCGGTGATAACACCCAGCGGATCCCGGACTGGGGAGAGGATGATCGATACCACGATGCTCGAGCCGTTCTTGCAGACGCGGACCGCTTCCTTTGGCTCGACGCTTTCCTGGTGCCCAATGCGCTCCAATAGCTCAACGCAATTCCCCTGGTTGGGTGGCATGAGCATCGTGATCGACTGACCAATGATTTCGCCGGCTGAATAGCCCAGCATCTTCTGCGCCCCCAAATTCCAACTGGTGATCAGCCCATTGAGATCGATCCCAACGATGGCGGCATCGGACGACTCGACAATGGCAGCCAGACGGGAAACTTCCTGCTGCGCCATTTTCATGGCGGTAACATCCTGGGCGATACCGGCCACGCGATAAACTTCGCCTCCGTCGTCGGTGACAGAGAATGCGCGGTCACGAATCCAGCGGATTGAGCCGTCGGGCCGCAGGATGCGATATTCCTCATCGTATTGCCCGCTCGCTTGCTTGCTGACAGCCGCTGCCATTACACGTTCGCGATCTTCTGGATGAATGGCGTCCATCCACTGTCGCGCTGACTTGTAGAGGCTTTCACAGGTACGTCCCCACACATGCTCGTAACCCGGGCTGACGTACATGATCTCATTCTTACGCACGTCCGTAAGCCAGAAAACCTCGCTGATGTTGTCCATCAATTGGTGGAACAGCGTGTCGTTGTGGCGCAGGGCTTCAGCCGTGCGGTCCACATCGGTAACGGCAGAGGTGCTTGCGCTGGTTTGAATAGCCAAAGTGCCCAAACGATCTGTGCAGAAATGTTAGGTAAAAATACCTAGGCCCTGAGTGCATGATAACACAAGTTCTGCAAAAGTCGCCCCACCATCCTAAAAAATTCGGGATGTCGAATTCCTCTCTGCCAAAGCATTTCTTGACAAGCCCCGGCCGGCTCCCCCATCATGACCCCCCTCTATGAGCAAGGTTGTCGTTCTGCAACACGTGGCCCATGAAGGGCCTGGTCGGATTGTCCCTGTCTTTCGCGATTATGGCATTCCATTGGATGTTCGTCGGCTTTATCAGGGCGACGAGGTGCCCACTGACCTGGACGAAGTGCGCGCACTAATTGTTTTGGGCGGGCCAATGGGTGTGTCGGACGTGGGTAATGAGAAATATCCGTTTCTGGCGCAGGAAGTGGCAGTCCTGAAGCGGATGGTTGCCGTGGATCGGCCTGTTCTAGGTATCTGCCTTGGCGCACAGTTACTTGCATTTGCAGGCGGCGCCAAAGTTTACCCCAATGTGAAGATGGCGCCGCCCGCCAAACACGGCGAGCCGCCCAAGCCGGTTGAGCCGATTACCCCCCTGCCCGAAATTGGTTGGGCACCAGTGACTTTTCCCTTTCCAGGGGGAACCGAGCCCATCGTCATGGGCTTGAACGACAATGCCATGATGTTTCATTGGCACTTTGATACTTTTGATCTACCCAAGCTTCCGCCGCCGCCGAATCCCCCAGCGCCGCCGGCACCCCCGCCGCCAAGTGGCAATATGTTGCTAAGCAGTACGAAGCTGTGCAGGAATCAGGCTTTTCGATTTAAAGGCCGGCTGTTTGGATTCCAGTATCACATCGAGACGGATCAAGCCGGAATTGAGGCGATGCTGTCGGATGCCAAAGACGACGTCGTCAAGGCTCACGGTGCCGAAGGTCTCAACGCCATTCGCGACAACACTGTCAAATATTACCCCCGCTATGAGCGTCTGGGCAATCTTCTATTGAAGAATTTTGTGCAGTACCTGAAGCTGTATTGATCGATGGGTTCCGCAAATCAGGATCGCGGGGACGAGATAGTTGAACGCATCATGCAATCGGAGATTCATGGCAGTCCGGCGAATGTGCGCCTCATGCAGGCGCGCCGCGGTTCGCGTCTGCACGCCCTTGTTGCTCCGATCGTCGTGCTGCTGATTGCACTGCCACTCATCCGATTGCGCGGGCCGGCCGATCTTTCCGACAACGAGGCGGCGCGGCTGGCGACTGTTCAGGCATTGGTTGAGCAGCACTCGCTCGCGATCGACAAGACACTACCGGAATTTCGCAGTACGCGCGATCGAGTTACTGCACTGCCAAAAGCACCGCCGGCTCCGGCACTGCCGCGCACCTATAGCAAGCAGCCGCCCGTCCTCGCGTTTCTGCTTGCGATTCCATACACGCTGCTCCACGCACTCGGTATTACTTTTAACTCACAACCAAAGCTGGTGATCTGGCTGCTTACGGTTATTGCGGTGACGATTCCGGTGTCGTTGGCGGCCGGGTTGATCTACCGGATGGGCAGGCTTTTTGAACTGCCGAGGAAATGGCGGGCCGGGCTGGCGGTTGGGACGGTTTGTGCGAGTGGGATGATCAGCTATGCGACGGCCATCAACTCCAATGCGCCGGCCGCGGTGCTCGTACTGGCAGCGTGTGCTTCGTTTTTCCATGTAGCGACAGCCGAGCATCAGTTGCGCCGGTTGCGATGGCTGGCGATTGCTGGAACGTGCGCGGCGCTGGCGGCCGTGATCGATCTGGCGGCCCTGGTCTTTTTGCTGCTGCTGGTCGGGGTGATCATAGCCATGCGGTCGCGCGGCAAAATGAAAATTGCGGGCATAATCTGTTATGCGCTCGGCGCTTCGTTGCCGATTGTGCTGCATGCGGTCCTGACCATTCCGGTAACTGGCGATCTGCGGCCTGGTTTCCTCCATTCGGAGTTGATGCCGCATGCGATGATGGCGCCGAAGGACGATGACTCAGATGACGGACTATTACCCGCCCGGCTGCGGGCCAAGCTTTCGCAGATCGTTGATGCAACGCTGGGCGCGCACGGGCTATTGAGCCATTTTCCGGCCGTGCTCCTCGGGATCGTTGGTGTGGGCACGGTTTTGCGGCGGCATTGGCCGATTGCCACGAAAACGCTGGCGGTGATTACGGTCGTCGCGGGGGTTGCGATCATCGGCGGATACATCGTGTTCGATCCCGATTGGCGTCAGCCGATGTTCTCCGTGCGGTGGTTCGTGATCTTCGTCCCCCTGTTGCTCTTCTGGGCCGGGGCGTGGCTTCGGACGACACATCACCGCGTGACGTGGGCAGTGGCGGCGATGTTGCTTGCCTTCAGCACGGCAACGAGCCTGATCGGGGCGACCAACCCGTTTGTCAGCAGTCCCGCCGGGCAATATACGGCTTATACGGCCGTCCGGCAGCTCTTCAAATCGCCGGTCCACCCGGCAACCCCGACGGCGTCACAGACTGCGTCTGTCGAAGGATAGCAGGCGATTCTGTTGCCGACTATCATGTCCCGCCTATGTTTTCCCTGAACCACCGTCTGCTCAAGCGAGGCGCGCTGGCGCTTGCTGTTCAATGTTTTTCACTGTCATCTTTTGCCGCGCCGCCGTCGAAGGGCGATGAGCCGGCTTTCGCCGACGCCGCCAAAACGATGCAGCGATTCAAGCTGGCATCGAACCTGAAGGTGAGCTTGTTCGCTGCCGAGCCACAACTGGTCAATCCGGTCTGCTTCAGCATCGACAACAAGGGAAGATTCTGGGTGGTTGAAACGCAGCGTTACAGCAAGGGTGGCGTGTTTGATCTGCGCGATATCTACGACTGGCTGGATGATGAGCTGGCGTGCAAGACGGTGGAAGACCGCAAGGCGATGGTCCTGAAGCACATGGGGGACAAGTCCAGGGAGCTGACCGTCAACACGGACGATATTCGCATCCTCGAAGACAAGGACGGCGATGGAAAGTGTGACTCGTCGACGGTGTTTGCCACAGGATTCAACGGAATGCTGGAGGGAATCGGATCGGGCGTGCTGACCCGGAAAGGGAGCGTGTGGTTTACCGACATTCCGAATCTCTGGCTGCTGCATGAGAAGGATGGAAAGGAAGTGGACCGCAAGTCGCTTCAATATGGATACGGCGTGCGGTATTCGTTTACCGGGCACGATTCACATGGACTGCGGTTTGGACCGGATGGAAAACTATATTTCAGCGTGGGAGACCGGGGCTTTTCGGTTAAGACGGAAAAGGGCTTGGTGGATAACCCCGAATCGGGCGGCGTCGTACGCTGCAATCCGGACGGGACAGATTTGGAGCTTTTCGCGACGGGTCTGCGCAATCCACAAAAGCTGACTTTCGATCAATACGGCAATCTGTTTACCGGCGACAACAACTCAGACCATGGCGATCCAGCGCGCTGGGTCTATGTGGTGGAGGGCGGAGACAGCGGCTGGCGGGTTGGCTATCAGCATATCCGACACCCGGTTGATGTCGGGCCGTTTCGTGCGGAAAATTTGACGGCGTTCGAGAAAGATTCGACGTCACCGGCGGTAATCCCACCGATAGCACATATCACTTCAGGGCCGTCCGGATGCACGTATTACCCGGGCACCGGATTGCCGGACCGGTACAACGAGCACTTTTTCCTCTGTGACTTCCGGGCTGGAGCGGGCAGCGGCGTGCTGTCGTTCGGGATGAAGCCAAAAGGCGCTTCCTTTGAGATGACCGACAAGCATGAGTTCATCATGCAAGTGGTT
>JBBRHH010000134.1:0-12185 GCA_038222915.1 Tepidisphaerales bacterium | reverse complement strand
GGACGGGGCTCCGTTGAGCTCAAGCCGCATCAGCAGCAGTGCCGCTGACAATTGCTCGTCGGCCTGGAGCGGGTCCTTGTGCTTTTTGACCTTGCCCACCGCGTTCTCGACTGCTTCGGGCTTTACGGGAAGCTGGCCCTTCTCGCGCAGGATGTCTGATTCCTGGCGGGAATCGATGGCACCGCGCATCTGTTCGGGGGTCATGTCAACGGTGACGTCGGGATCGACGCCCCACTCGGTGGAGTTTTCTTCGCGGTGGAGGCAGCGGCCGCTGGGGAGGTAGTAGTGGCTGGTGGTCAGCTTGAGGAAGGCGCTGCGCTCAGCGAGTGGGAAGAGCATCTGTACGCTGCCCTTGCCGAAGGTGCGCTCGCCGACGATGAGGGCGCGGTGATGGTCCTTGAGCGCGCCAGAGACGATCTCGCTGGCGCTGGCGGAGTACTGGTTGACCAGCACGATCATGGGGACTTCGACCTTTTCGTGGTTCGGGTCGGCATCCATCTGGGAGGCCTGGTTGGCGGTGGGCCGATCGGGGTGCGTACTGACGATGATACCGTCCTTGATGAACTTGTCGCAGACTTCAGTGGCAGCACTGAGCAACCCACCCGGATCGTACCGCAGATCGAGGATGAAGCCGCGGACGCCGTCCTTGTCGCCAGCCTTCATGACCTTGAGAGCGGCGGTGAGATCGGTCGAGGTGGTCTCGGTAAAATTGGTCAGGCGGATGTAGCCGATCTTCTGCTGCGGATCGAGCCAGTAATTCCAGCCGCCAGCGTCGGCATCGCGCATCCAGCCCTTGATGCTGGCGACCTTGATGGTCTGGCGGTCGAGCTTGACGTCACGGCTGGTGCCGTCGCTGCTGCGAATGGTGAGCGAGACTTCGGTGTGCGGCGGGCCGGTGATCTGCTTCACGGCCTGATTGAGGGTGATACCTTTGGCGACCTTGCCATTAATGTGGGTGACAATGTCGCCGGCCTTGATACCGGCCTTGAACGCGGGTGAATCCTCGAGCGGGCTGACGACCTTCAGACTGCCGTCTTCATCGCTCTGAATCTGGATACCCACGCCGCTGAACTCACCCTTGGTCTGCTTCTTAAACTCCTCGAGATCGGTCGGCCAGATAACGTTGCTGAACGGATCGAGCTCGCCGAACGCGCCGTCGGCGAATTCGCTGATCAGAACTTCGTCGGGAAGCTCGACGCTCTTCTTGTTGGCGACGCGCAGGTCGCCCAGGAGAACGGCGTTGTCGGCCGAGCGGGGGTTGCCGATGATCTTGCGGAGAAGGTCGATGCCTTCTTCCACCTTGGCGCCCTTGAGGTTTTCGAGGGTGTCGTCGAGATACTTGACGAACTCGGCCTTCTTGGCGTCGGTGCCGAGATTGGGGAAGGTTGTTTCGAGGCCCTTTGTGGTTGCGACCACGCGGAGCGCCTTGATGCCGCCGATGGCGAGCTGCTTGTAGCTTACGTCGCGGTAGTAGTTGTCATTGGCATACGCCAGCGACTGGCGGAGCATCTGCATCTGGACGCCCTTGAGGGTGTCTTTCCAGTCGGTCTTGAACTGGTTTTCGTCGCCGGGCTTGGTGGCAGGCTTGGCGGGCTTGGTGGTGGGCTTGAGGAGCGCGTCGACCTCTTCACGGTCTTTGGCCTCAGCTTCCTGGACGCCCTTGAGCGCGTCGGGGGAGTAGATGGCGAGGAGGCGGATGCGGCGGGTGGCGACCTTCAGCAGGTTCTTCCACTCCGGCACGCTGGGCTCAACGGCGCTGAGGTCGGAATAGACCCGCATGGCTTTGAGCCACTGCTCGTCGGTTTCGTACTTCCTGCCCATCTCGGAGGTCTGTTTGATCAGGTCGCTCACCCAGGCGATTTTGGCGAAGTCTTTCTTGTTGTCGGAGAGGACGTAGGCGCGGGAGGCGGCGTCGATGGCGTAGCTCTCCTTGTGGTTCTTCAGGAGAAGCTGCACGTCGTTGTAGGCCTTGTCGTATTCCTTGTGGCGCTCGTCGGTGAATTCCTTGCGCTGTGCCTCGAACTGCCTGGTCCAGTCGGAGATCTCCTTGAGCTTGGGATCGATCTCGGCGGCCTTGGCGAGATATTCGTTGGTGACATCAAACTTGCCGGCCTTGAGGGCGGCGAAGGCCTTGCTTTTGAGTTCATCCGCCTGGGCGAGAGTGGTGCTGTCGGCCGGCCCTTCGGCGCGGGAGAACAACGGGATACCGACCCCGGCAGACAATGCCAGCGCCAAAACAGAACGGCGGAGAGTTTGCTTAGTAAACGTCATAACAGTCGCTTTCAGCTAGATTTGCTTACTAGACCGGACAGGGAGCCGCATTGTACACGGCAACAGTACACCCATGCCATCCGTGGCACGTGCGATTACAGCAGATTCCAGTACAGAGAGTAACGCCATGGGAAGAAGTTTCACCCGGCCCGCGATCCCGGTTGGCAGTATTCTATACCTCATTTTTCGCCGGGTGTTCGAAAAATTGGTAACGCGGGCGTAAAGGCCATTCAGGAACCGCCGCCGGCAGCCTTTTTCAGGGTCTCGATGGCGGTTCGGACATCTGCAACGCGCTGGTCGCCGGCCTCGCGTTCGATGACGAGCGGGCCGCGGTATCCGACTGATCGGAGCTGTTCAAGGAGCATGCCGACCTTGACCTGGCCGACGCCAAAGGGGACTTCAGTGCCCCAGTCGACGCCCGGCTTTTCCGACATCCGGCCATCCTTCACATGGACGTGGCGGATATGGCGGCCGAGGGTGGTGATGGCTTCGATGGGATCGCCCGCGCCGTACATGAGCATGTTGGCCGGATCGAAGTTGACGCCGACGTTTTTCTGGCCGACGTCGTTGAGGAATTGGAGGAGTTCGGTTGCCTCTTCCTGGCCTGTTTCCATGAGCAAATCGATGCCGGCAGGGGCGAAGGAGGCGGCGATCTCTTTTACGCGATCGACCAAAACTGAATAGGCCGGGTAGCTGGACGGGGGAATGAAACCGATATGGGTGGAAACGCGCGTCAACCCCATTTCGGCGGCGAGTGCGCCGGAGTGGACGGAGAGGCGGCGGCGAAGATCCCAATCGTCGGGGACGAAGCCGCCGCTCTGGCGGATGGCGGCGATGGAAGAATAGTCCTCGCCGGGAAAGTTGATCATGCCGGCTGTGATTTTCAGGCCGGAGGAGCGGAGGAGGCCCAGCTCGAAATGCTTTTGTTTGTCGTCGAGCATGACGAGGGGCGCGAGGGCGAGTTGTATATGTTCAAGGCCGAGGGACTTGACCGTGGCGATCATGTCGGCGGTGTCTTTGGGTTTGAGGGACCAGGTGCAGACACCGATGTCGTGGCCGGCAATGTTCATGGGGGAGGGTTTTACCATGAAGGTGGGCGAAGGCGAAGAAGGCAGTCAGCAAACTGCGCGGGTCAGAGTACCTGGGCCTGCTTCTTCAGATCCTGAAGCACAGATTCCACGTTGAGTTGATTGGCCCAATCGTCGAGATATTTGAGATCGAGTTGGCTGTATTGGACTTCATAGACTCGCAGCGCGTCGCGGAGTTGCTTCTCACTTCCTCCGCACATTTCCGACCATCTCAGCTTTGAAAGAATGGTGTCTTCCGGGCGCGAAACAAAGAAGCGGATGCCAACTGCTTCTTCGCGGTATCGGCGCGAGAAGGCGCTTTGGTCGTAAGGGTCATTCTTCAGGATCCAGAAATCGACCTTGTCTCCCTCGTCAACGTCGATGAGGTTAAACATTCCTTGTGTGGAGACGGCGGAACGAATTGAATGTTCGTCAACGTAGTAGCGCGGAGGAGGGAAAGCTTCAATGAGCGGCTTGGCGGAGGCGACGGTGAGTGTCACGACGAAATCGATGTCATGCGTGACGCGTGGTTCTCCCTGGAGACTAGATACGGTTGAACCGGTCACCATGTAGTCGACGCCGCTCTGTTCGAGGACGTCGACGACTTGTTTTAATAGTTCCTGTTGTGACACTTTTCGAGACGCTCCAGCATGAGTTGCTTCAGCTTGTCTTCCGCGAGGTCTGGAAACCTGCGCCGCAGCCCGTCGCGAAACAACGTCCTGGCGAATTTGGTGAGATCAAAAGACTTTAGGAGGCGCGCTTCGGGCGTCATCTTCCGAAGCGTGTCTAAGTATCTCCCGAGATTAGGACGTTGCTTGGGGTCCATATCATCATTATACGCAGTTGCGCGATGAAACGTCACCCTTGCGGCCGGACTTCTGTAACTTCGTAGCGGAGATAGCGGCGTTTCATCCAGCGGACTGCGAGCAGATCGATGAACGCGCGCCAGGCGCGATTTTTGAAACCGTATTTTGCGGTGCCGGCGAAGCGTTGGGAATGTTTTACGGGTGTTTCGAGGACGGTGAAGCCGCGCATTTTGACCAGGGTGGGGAAGAAGCGGTGCATGCCGTTGAAGAGTTGGAGGCCTTCGAGGCAGTGGCGCTTGTAGAGCTTTAGGCTGCTGGCCGAGTCTTGAATGGTTTCCTGGCTTAGCCAGTTGCGGATGCGGTTGGCGGTTTTGGTTTGGAAGCGGCGGAATTTGGTGTCGTGGCGGTCTTTGCGCCAGCCGGTGATCATGTCGTAGCCGTCGAGCATGGGGAGGAGGCGGGGGATTTCTTCGGGATCGTTCTGCAGATCGGCGTCGATGGTGGCGATGACCTGGCCGTGGGCCATTTTGAAGCCGGCGTCGAAGGCGGCGCTTTGGCCGCCGTTTTTCGCCATGCGCAGGACGCGGAGCCAGGGGAACTGCTTCATTCCCTCGGCTAGCAGTTGCGGGGTGGTGTCGGTGCTGCCGTCGTCGATGATGACGACTTCGAAAGGTTTGTTGATGGTCGCCAGCGTTGCGGAGACACGTTGCAACAACGTGGGAATGACTTCCTGCTCGTTGTAAGCGGGGATCACCAGCGACAAGTACGGGGCATCAGTCATTGACGTCCTTCTATTGAGCAGCGCCAACCCGCGTGTGCGGTTCCTGGCGATTGGTTGAATTTGATAGTGTCGTCTCGAATGGACTTAGAGTCCAACGTTTGCAGAGGTAGAGTGCCAAAAGCGCGGAGAGCCAGCCGACCAGGGCACCGCCGACGCAGTCGCTGGGGTAGTGCGCCGATTCGAGGACGCGCTCGGCGGCGACGAGCGCGGCGAGGGGATAGAAGAGCCATCGCCACTTGGGGAAAAGCATCCCAAGAGCGGCGGCGGTGGCGAAGGCCAGCGTGGCATCGCCGGACGGGAACGATTTATTGGGCTCGTTGAATAACCCGCGCAGGCCGTGACGGAAGGGGTGAACCCTAAATGGCGTTAGTTCGAAGGTACCGGTTTCCTTGAATGGCCTGAATCGGCCGACGATCCATTTGATGACACTGTAAAACAGGCCTCCGAGCATTGCGCTCAGCAGCAGGAACGCGCCGCGCCGCCAGAACTCGGGACGGCTGAGGACGAGTAAGAATGCGATGCAGCTTGTGAACACGAAGTTACCGGGGGCGCGAAGAACCTTAATCAGACGAGGGGATTCTGCGAGCTGGGGTGTGTCGTGCGCCCACTGTGCAACGGCGCGATCAGATACGAATGCTGCGGCGAAGAGTGCGGCCCAGAACGCAATTCCCAGAGCAATTCGAACAGGCCGGGTCATCGTCCGGCCTCCGTGTTGCACTCGCTGGTCCCACATTGCATTGCTCTGAATCCTTTCAGCACGTTTGTCATACCACAGGCCGCGAAGACCGTTCATCTCATTGGGCGGAGGCAACGCCCTTGGACCCGATGCAGAAGAGATGCGAATAAGTTCGCACGAACATTCGGCGGCCGGCGATTGCGGGGGTAGCGTGGCATTTGTCGTCGAGCGGGTTCTTTGCGAGGAGCTCGAATTTTTCCGAGGCCGCGATCACGACGACCTCGCCGCGCTTGGAGACGTTGAAGATTTTGTCCCCGGCGCAGACGGGCGACGCGTAATATGTGCCGCCTACTTTTTCCTGCCAGACTTGTTCGCCGGTGTCGATGCGGACGCAGGTGACGGTTCCGGTATCGGTCCACAGGAATAGCAGGTTGCCCTTCGCTATCGGTGTTGGAACGTAGGGGACCTGTTCCTTCAGGGTATACGCGACCTTTGCCTGAGCGCCGTCATCGGAGAGTCGCGCGGCGACCATGGCGTGGCCGCTGCCGTCGCCGCACGTGGAGAAGACCAGATTGCCGGCCATGAACGGGGAGACGATGGGGCGGGAATCGAAGACGTCGCCGAGTTGCCAGATGGTTTTGCCGGTGTCGGGTTCAACAGCGGTGAGGCCTTCGGCTTTGCCGACGAGGATGACTTGTGGATGGCCGCCTTTGGGTTCGTAGACGCATGGTGTGGCGGGCGAGAACTTGTCAGTTTTCCTGCGGGGCTTTTTCCAGCGCACTTCGCCGGTCGCGCGGTCGACGCCGAAGAGGAAGCTGTCTTTGCCTTCCTGATCGTCGACGACGATGACGGTGTTGCCGACAACGATGGGCGACTGGCCGCCGCCGTGCTGGCTGGCGAAGGGGCCGAGGTTGGCTTGCCAGATGTCCTTGCCGTCGTGGGTGACGGCGATAAGCATGAGCGCTTCGGGGGTGCTCCAGAGGAAGTAGACGCGATCTCCATCCACCGTTGGTGACGAGGAGGCGTAGCTGTTGTCGCCATGTTGTTTGAAGGCGTGCGAAGGAAAGTCGCGTTTCCAGATCGCTGCGCCATCGCTGGTGTTGAGGCAGAGGAGTGTGCGGGCGGCCGTCTGTTCATCGCAACAGGTGACGAATAGCTTGGTCCCCCAGATGACGGGCGAAGAATGGCCGGCCCCGGGGAGGTCGAGCTTCCAGAGAAAATCTTTGTCGCCCCATTTGGCCGGGATGACGGCGTCACTGAGGCCGGTGCCATTGGGTCCGCGGAAACGCGACCATTCCTGTGCGAATGCGGTGTGTGGTCCCATAACCGCCAGCAAGGCCATTGCCGCGAAAACGCGCAGTTTGCCAACCATTTGATCTCTCCATTGTCTGTTAATCACTGGCGATGATAACCTTCGCCTACAGTTCAGAGTAGTGCAGCGGTCGGTCGATGGAAGCCGGGGTGGCTACTCTTCAATGGAGGCGATGATGACGCGGAGAATGAACGCTTTGGCCTCGACGGCCACTTTCCTGATTGCCATGTGTGTTCTGGGCCGTGCGGGCAACGCGCAGCCTGCCGGCGCGGCGTCGGATACAGCATGGCCATTGCGGATTGACTCGCCCGGTGGTCTGATCGCGATCTATCAGCCGCAGCCCGAAAGCCTTACCGGCGACAAGCTCGCCGCCCGCGCCGCCATCTCTGTCACGCCGCCCAATGCCGCCGAACCGGTCTTCGGCGCCATGTGGATGTCTGCCCGCATTTTCACCGATCGAGATGCGCGCATGGTGACGATCGTGGATCTCACGGTTAAACGCGTGCGATTTCCCAATCAGGCAGACGAACAACAAAAACAGTTCGCCGACGTCATCGAGCAACAGGTTCCGAAGTTGCACGTCGCGTTTTCGCTGGATCAACTGATGACCAGCCTCGACGTCGCCGAGAAGGAGAAGGCGGCTGCTGACCAGCTACAGACCACGCCGCCCAAGATTCTTGTGACCAACACACTGGCGACGCTGGTGATCGTTGATGGAGAGCCGAAGCTGCAGGCCACCGATCAGCCGCGTGTCATGCGGGTGATCAACACGCCGTTTGTCATGTTGTTTGACCTGGATGCCAAGCGCTACTATCTGAAGGCGGGTGAAGTCTGGACCAGCGCCGCTGACGTGACTGGGCAGTGGGACAATGTCGCACGTGTTCCCGCATCCGTCGCTGCCGTCGGCGACAAGATTGCCCAGCCGGCTCAGGCCGCCGATCCGAACGCGCCTGTTAATCCGCCACAGCGCGGGCCGGTTCGCATTGTAGCCGCCGAAGAACCGACGGAATTGATCGCCACCGATGGGGAGCCCGCATACACGCCGCTTCCCGGCAATGACCTGCTCTATGTGAGCAACACCCAGTCCGACGTATTCATGGATGTTTCCAGCCAGAACCATTACGTCCTGCTTTCCGGACGCTGGTATCACTCGCGGACGCTGAAAGGCCCATGGGAATTTACGGCTTCCGAAACGCTGCCGGCCGCGTTTGCGCAAATTCCGACGACGTCGGTCAAGGCGCATGTTCTGGCGTCGGTTGCGACGACGGTCCAGGCGCGCGACGCGCGGCTGGACGCGCGTATTCCGCAGACCGCCGCCATCAGTCGCACCAGCGGCCGCGATCTTGCCGTTGCATACGATGGTGATCCGGACTTTCAACCGATCGAACAAACGCAGGTGAGCTACGCGGTCAACACCTCGCACGCGGTGCTTCGCGTGCACGACCACTATTACTGCTGTCATCAAGCGGCATGGTACGACTCGGCCGCGCCGGTCGGACCGTGGATCGTTTCCGTTTCCGTTCCTGAAGTCATCTACACCATTCCGCCGAGTTGCCCGGTCTATAACGTCCGGTACGTCTACGTCTACGACTCGACGCCCGACGTAGTCTATTGCGGTTACCTTCCCGGTTACACCGGGTGCTATGTATACGGCCCGACCGTCGTCTACGGCACTGGCTATGTCTATCGAAGCTGGGACCGCCACGCATATTACGGCTGGCCCAAGACGTGGGGCGTCGGCGCGCGGTATGACGACCGCATCGGGACATGGGGACATGGCGCGGTGTATGGCTGGGACGCACGCTGGATCGCGGTGGACGAAGACCGGCGCGGCTGGTGGGGACCAAGAGGCTACGTCGATTACCATCGCCTGGCCGAGCCCCGCTATTCGCGCGTGACCAACGTGCACGAGACGCATGTCAACAATACCTACATCAACATTTACAATCGCACCGAGAACATCAAGCGCAACGTCGCCGATACGCGCGTGACCAATGTGCGCACTGAGAACATTCACAACGAGACGGTTCACAATGTTAATCCACCGGCGAAGGCTGGGGCTCACGAGAACAACGTGTATGCCGGCCACGATGGTCAGGTTTATCGCCGGACCAACGAAGGCTGGGAGCAGAGCACCGACAAGGGCTGGTCGAAAATCACCAAGGTTCCCGAATCGCCTGCGCCAACCCCGAAGGAGCACCCGGCGCTCGAGCACCGGGATCAGCCCCCG
Source organism: Tepidisphaerales bacterium (assembly GCA_038222915.1). GTDB lineage: Bacteria > Planctomycetota > Phycisphaerae > Tepidisphaerales > Tepidisphaeraceae > JBBRHH01. Next base: position 3,042 of record JBBRHH010000134.1, on the reverse strand, counting down.
GTCAAAGTCAATCCGGCCGACGTGCATGCACCGAAGCATGCGGACTCGCCGCCCGACAAAACGCCGGCGCATGGGACGCCGTCCGAGCACAAATCGCCGTCGGAGGCCGGCCATTCGAACACGAGCGGGCTGGAGGCCGACCATTCTGCGCGCGAGCGCGGCGTCGAGCGGACGAAAGGTCAGGGCGACCCGTCCGGTCACAACAGCAAGTAGCAGGTGCATCAATGGCGAGATGCCGCTAATGTTCGCGGCCGGTGCTCACGCGTATCCTGCATGCTCTCATGGCCCAGCCGCGCATTTACGACGTGGTGCAAACCCTCGTCGGAGCAAAAAAGATGCGCCGTCGGCTGGCGGCGCAGATTTCACAACTCATTGACCCCGATCTGGTGCTCGACCTTGGCGGAGGTACCGGCTCGGTCGGAGATTATTGGCCGGCCTCGACCACCTATATCTGCCTCGACATCGACATGCTGAAGCTTGTGGGGTTTCGAAGGAACAATCCGGGCGGCGTTGCGCTGCTGGCGGATGCGACCAACACGCCCATCGCGGACAAATCTCTCGACGCGGTTGTGTGTACCGCGGTGAGCCATCATCTGCCTGATCTGCTGTTGCCCAAAATGCTGAAGGAAGTGTCGCGGATTCTTAAGCCGACAGGTCAATTTCTTTTTCTGGACGCGGTTTGGAATCCGCGCCGACCTGTTGGCCGATTGATCTGGCACTACGATCGGGGCAGCCATCCGCGCTCGGCAGAGACGCTCCGGTCGCTCATCGCGGAACATTTAAAGATCACGCACTGGGAACAGTTCGCCATTCATCATGAATACGCATTGTGTGTGGCTACGCCTGTCTAACTCTCCGGCGGGCCGACCACTTCGTGCGCCGGCGTTGGCACCTGCCGGCCCGTGATGGCCGCGACGATGCGATCGACGTGGACGTGGCAGTTCTCGATGAACAGGCGATATTTTTCCTGCGTCCCCCCTACCGCGGTGCCGGCGACGAACAGTCCCGGGACGTTGGTTTCCATGGTGCGGTTGTCGTAGACCGGAACTTCGCCGAGGCCGACGGTTTCGATGCCGGCGGAGCGTGCGAGGGTCATGTCGGCGACGTATCCGGTCATCAACAAGACGAAGTCGGCGTCGACTGGGGTGTGTCGGCCATCGCCGCGCACGCCGGCTGCGGGCGCGAGGGTCACCGAACCAGGACGAATTTCCACGACCTGGGTATTGAAATACGCGTGCACGCGGCCGGCCTTGATGAGTGAATTGATCTCGGGGAGAAGCCAGTACTTGATGCTGTCGTCGAACTCAGACGCGCGGTAGCTGATGGAGACGTCGGCCATCCCGTAGTAGCAACGCAGGGCGGCTTCGACCGCAGAATTTCGGCCGCCGACGACCAGCACTTTCTGGCCGAAGTAGATGTGAGGTTCGGCGAGATAGTGACTGACGTGGGGGAGATTTTCGCCAGGGACGCCGAGCATGCGCGGCTTGGCGGTTCCGCCGGTGGCGAGGACGACGTATTTGGCACGATAGGTCTGCTTCCCTCTCTGGGGTGCGGTGGTCACTTCAAACTCCCGACCTGAGCGGGTGATCTTTTCGACGGGTTCGTAGGCGTTGACCTTCAGGTTCAGGATGGTGGCCACGCTGCGCAGGTACTGGAGGTATTCTTCGCGCGTCGCCTTGGATTGATCGAGCGTCTGCAAGGGAATTCCCGCAATGGAGATGCGCTCGTTGGAACTGAAAAATCGGGTTTTTGGGGCAAACCAGGAGACCGTGTATCCGAGCTGCTGGGCGTCAAATTGAAGGTAATCCACCCCGACGCGCTTTAAGCCGGCCGCGAGTTCCAAGCCAACGGGACCTGCGCCGACGATGATGACATCCGTACTGAGCATGCCCCATTCTTAGCCCGCGGGCGCGATCAAGACAACCGTGAACGTTCGCGCAATTTACCGTTGTGCGAAGCAAAGAGCGACATAGACCTTCAAGTCAACTTCGCGGCCCTGAAGCTTCCTGGCTTCGATCCAGGCGGGGACTTCGCCCACCAGCACTTCGTGCACTTCTATGGATTCGGATTCATCTCCGCCGCCTTTTCCGGTCTGTTTCAGGCCTGTGGCGCGAAAGAGGGTGATGATTTCGTCGGTGATGCCGGCGGAGGCCGCGCCTTCACAGAGAAATTCCATACTGCTTGCTTCGTAGCCGGTTTCTTCGAGGAGTTCGCGTTGGGCGGCCTGGGCGAGTTCTTCGGTTGGGGCGTCGGGCGTGTCGCCCGCGAGGCCGGCGGGGATTTCGATGACGCGCTTTCCGATCGGCGGGCGATACTGCTCGACGAGGATCATTTTCCCGGCATCGGTGACGGCCAGAATGCCGACGATGCCGGTGACCCCCTTGCGGCGGACGTACTCCCAATGTCCGCGCCGAACCAGTTGGATGTGTTTGGAATCCGCGATCAGAACCGGTTCTTCGACACTCATGTCTGTTTACCGCGCGACCGGGTTACTTCGCGCCAGCTTCCACGAGCTTCGCGTATTCAAGTGCGCGCTCCGCAGTTGGCGTTTTCGGAAATTGGTTGACGATCGCCTGACAGGAGTTGATGACCTGCTGGCGCTGGTTGGCGCGGACGTGCGGGATGGCCGAGGCGAGTTGGATCCATGCCTGCCGGGCCGCGAGTTCCTGCGTGACGTCTTTGTTCTTCCTGAGCGTCTTCAACGCGGCATCGGCGTCTTTTCCGAGCTCGTCGCCGGCGAACACGCTGGAGAGGGCCGAATAGAGGTCAAACGCCTCGGCCGGTTTTGATTCGATCGCCTTCTCGGCATCGCGCTTCCACTTTTCGCCCTCGTTCCTTTTGACCTGCTCGAAGAGGCTGTTGGCGGATTCCTTGAGGGTTTTGTCACCGGTCTTTATGAGAGGCCGAAGCTGTTTCATACCGGCGTCGAACTGATTCCACTCGAATGCTTCGACAACGGCATTGAGGCGCGAATCGTAGCCCTGGTCTTTGTACTTCCATGAGACGTTCTTGAGGGCGGCGTCGATGGCGGACTTGGACATA
>JBBRHH010000133.1:0-12239 GCA_038222915.1 Tepidisphaerales bacterium | reverse complement strand
ATTCCGGATGGCACGGTCGCGGGCGGCGTCGTCCTTGATCAGCTTTAGATAAATCTTGCGCAGCACCTTAGAAACCACGACGGTTGGTTTGTAGCGACGCACCTTTTGCATCAGTGTGCGTGGTTTGCCTTCATCCACGATGATCGCCTCGATAGCGAAGTTGGCACACAGGCCGTTGACGACGTAGCGATGTTCTGGACCGTCGGCGGTGAGAATCACGAGTCGTTTTTGCTGGGGTTGGGTCATCGGCATGAGGGATCAGGTTTGGTTTTGAAGGGCGCGGTTTGCGGGCGATAGAAGATTCTTGATGGAGCGAAGACGCGGCAGAATTTCCAGCTCGACGAAGAGCCGGCGCGTCTCCTGGCCCGCCAGTCCCACGCGATACAGTGTTCGGACCGGCCGGTTGCGCGGGTTGGTCGCGGCCTGTACCAGGAACGTCAATTTGTGCGATTTCAAAATTATGCCGTGCGCAATGGGCGTGGCGTCCACCCGGCTGCCGTAAGGGTAACTGAAGGCGCGGACCGGTGCGCCGGTGTAGCGTTCCAGTAGCATCTTTGGGCCTGTCAGCTCGATCATCGTCTCGGGGTCGTTGAGGCAGCGGCAGTGCACGTGCGACAGGGTGTGATTTGCGACCTCCATGCCAACGCCGGCCAGTTTGGGAAAATCGTCTGGATCCAGATACGGCCGATGCTCGCCGAGGAGGGCGGCGTGGTCAACGCGGAATGCAGTAGTGAGCGATTCGGACAGCACCATACGCTCGACGTACGTAAAGCCAGCGACAATTTGAGAGATAAGCTGCGCGAGGGTGGTGCAGACCGCCGGCAATCCCGTAATGGCCGTCTCGAGTTTTTCCAGGCCAACGGTGTTGGCCAGATAGCAAAGGAGATTGTCGAGCACGAGCCGGCCGGAACCGGGGCAACCCGCCGTGATAAAAAACACCGACGGCATCGATCGGCTGGTGAGCATGGGCCCCGCCACATCCAGCACCGACCGATAAGCATCATCGAAAGTAATCAGCAGCGGGCGTCGTGGGAGCTTGCCATCCAGCACGTCGTCGAGGCTGACGATGTCGTAGTTCTTTGCGTAGAACTCCAAGTGCGATTCGAGGAGGTCTGGCGGAGTGGTGACGCCCAAGCCCCGCACCAGATCAGATTCGGCTGCGGCGATGTGATGGTAAAGCACGACACGCAGGCCGCTTGGACCCAGGAGTGATGCAAGGGCGTAGCTCTGGGGCAGCAATTTCAGCAAGGATGAGATCATCGTGGAGGCCGTGGCAGGGGAGTTTATCGGCATTCGCCGCAAGCGTCTGCATTGCAACGAACGTGGGAGCGGGGGATGGCCGATGCTATGAAGGATTGCGCCCTTGCCATCGGGCATTTTATCGTTAATTAGATGGCCAATACGGCTCGCCCGATTGCGAGCGTTCGATCTTTCGTCAAAAAGGAATTGACCATGCCAGTTGCCCTCGTCACCGGCGGAGCCGGATTCATCGGAGCCCATGTCGCTGAGCACGCCCTGAAAATGGGCCAGGAAGTCGTGGTGCTGGATGATTTGAGCGGCGGCTTTACCGACAACGTGCCCAGGGGTGCGAAGTTCGTGCGCGGGTCAATCCTCGACACCGAACTCCTCGAGCGCCTTTTCGCTGAGCACAAATTCAAGACCGTCTACCACCTCGCCGCCTACGCGGCCGAGGGTCTCAGCCACTTCATCAAACGTTTCAACTACAACAACAACCTCATCGGGACCGTCAACCTGATCAACTCGTCGGTAAACCACGGCGTGAACTGCTTCGTCTTCACAAGTTCCATTGCGGTGTACGGCGCGGGGCAGACCCCGATGACCGAAGCGATGACCCCGATTCCGGAAGATCCGTACGGCGTCGCCAAGCTCGCCTGCGAGCAGGATCTCAAGTGCAGCCATGAGATGTTCGGCATGGACTACGTCATCTTTCGGCCGCACAACGTTTACGGCGAGAAGCAGAACATCGCCGATCGCTATCGCAACGTCGTCGGCATCTTCATGAACCAGTTGCTCAAGGGCGAGCCCATGAGCATCTTCGGCGACGGTGAGCAACAGCGCGCCTTCACGCATATCGATGACGTCGCGCCGCTGATCGCGAGAGCTCCGGAAGTTCCTGCGGCCCGCAACCAGATCTTCAACGTCGGCGCTGATGTCCCCTTCACAGTGAACGAGCTGGCCAAGTTCATCGCTCAGTCGATGAGGCTGGAACTGAAGGTGAAATACCTGGACGCGCGCAACGAGGTGAAGTTCGCCTTTTCAGATCACTCAAAGACTGACTCGGTCTTCGGCGTGAATCACAAGACATCGCTCGAGGAGGGAATCAACAAAATGGGCGGCTGGGTGGTGAAATACGGGGCGCGCGAGAGCAGCATCTTCAAGGATATTGAAATCATGAAGAACCTGCCGCGAAGCTGGGCAGAGGCCGCGAAGCGCGCGAATGCGAAGGCGTAGGCGGTTACTTCTTCCGAAGCTTGGCGGCCTTGTCGAGGCGCTCGGTCCAGACTTCGGGATGCGCGTTGATCGCGTCAATCAGATGACATGCCATCTGCGTCGGCCAGTGCGTCCCGGCTTCCCAGCCTTCCACAAGTTCAGGCGATGCACCAATCATCATCGCGAAAACGGACTGGGTGACGCCAAGCCTTTCACGGGTCGACTTGACGGACCGAGCCGTGTGCTGATGGGGCTGTAGCGCCGCGAAATCGAGCTTTAAGCTGCGAACGCTGGGCTTTTCCGACTTATTATTCGATCCCTGCGCTTTGTGCTTGAAGTCGCGCAAGTCCGTATAGATCGCTTTGGCGGGCGAGATGGCAATCCGTTTGATTCGCCGTTTCATTTGGGGTCCATTTTCGAGATCAACTCAACAGTACTGCGAAACAATGATCGCCGCCGGTCTCATTGACCGGCGGGCGCGTCTGGCTTTGCGGGCGGCGCCGGGGCCGCCGCGGGATCGGCGGCGGGTGCTGCTGCTGGCTTCTCAGCGGCTGGGGCCGCTGCAGGGTCGGCGGCAGGTGCCGCAGCCGGCTTCTCAGCAGCGGGAGCCGCTGCAGGATCAGCCGCTGGCGCAGCAGCCGGTTTGTCCGCAGGCGGAGCCGCAGCCGAATCGGCTGCGGGCGGTGCCGGCTTATCAGCAGGGGGTGCGGGCTTGTCGGCCGGTGGCGCTGCGGCCGGATCGGCTGCCGGTGCTGGCTTATCAGCAGGCGGTGCCACGGCTGGATCGGGCTTCGCCGCAGGATCAGCAGGCTTTGCGGGGGTGGCAGCCGGATCGGCTGCCGGTGCTGGCTTATCAGCAGGCGGTGCTACAGCTGGATCGGGCTTCGCCGGAGGATCAGCAGGCTTTGCGGGGGTAGCGGCTGGATCGGCAGGCTTGGCAGGTGTTTCCGCCGGATCAGCGGGCTTCGCTGGGGTCGCGGCCGGATCAACTGGCTTCGCCGGCGTCACTGCTGGATCCGGCTTGGCCGGGTTTTCAGTCGGCGGCGTCGGAGTCGTCGGTGTCACCGGCGGGGTCGGAGCAACAGGAGTAGCAGTTACTGCCGGACCGCCCGTAGCCTTCACGCCATCGGAATCAACCCATCCATGCGTGCCGTCTTCAGCCTCAACAAGCGTATAACTCGGACCCTGCTTCAGCACCAGCACCTTGGTCCCCGACTTCAGTTCCCCGTTCGCGTCGCCCTCGTAGGGCTTCATGTAATACTTGAGATCGCGCGACAGCGAGGCATTCAACTGATCGGCCGTCGGCGGCGTCGCTGGTATCAAGCTGTCCGCGGACTCGTTGGCAATCGTTGGCGGTTTGTTCTGCGTACAACCGCTGAATGCGGCGAGTGCCGAGGTTAGTAGCAGAACCGGGAGTCGTGACGCTTTTCGCATATGCGTTACCCTTGCAAGGAGATGGACGAAGGCGTCGCGAGCCGCGAGGCCAATAGCAGATTTTCGCACGGCAGGCGGCCTGCCGTCAAGCGGGAACCAACCAAGTGCCGGTTTTTGCATGCAAAATACCCTGTGCAAGCATCAGCAGGTTCGCTGATTATACCGCAAATCGTGCGGTTTTTGTAATCTTTGATCCAGAAAAGTCGATTCTTATTCAGGGGGTTTGCCTGGAGCGACTAATGCTGGCTATGTTCAAACATATGCTGCAAAATGACGATGGCGGCGAGGTTATCGAGTACTCGTTTGTCGCCGGCATGATTGTCATCGCCTGCATCGCAGTTATCGGCCGTGTCGGCACCAAGGTGCTGGCACGCTGGAATTCGCTGAACAGCTCGCTCTGACCGATAACCTGAACTGGCCGTTTCGCGGTTCGCTTCAATTGGCCGATTCCGGGACAGGGGTTCTCAATCCATACACTATTCAAGCCGTCCCGGTGCTGCCCGTCCGTGGCGGGGTCGCGGGGCGTGGTTGGACGTGGTATCTTCTGGCAGCCCGTGGCGAAAGCCCGCGCATCATTTGCCATGGGCTGCTTGCCGCGCTAATGAAAGGGGCTTGCTTGCCTTGTCGCTTTTATAGCCTTGTCAGCGTTTTAGCGGTTGCCCTGCTGTTTCCAAATGGCCGGGTATGGGGTGCAGCGTCCTCCGAGCAAATCACCGACGCGGTCTCGCAACTGGGCGATGCGGATTTTGGCGTCCGCGAAGAGGCCTCCAAATTCTTGTGGTCCCTGGGAAAAGATGCGACGCCCGCGCTCCGCTCGGCCCTCTCCAGCAGCGATGCCGAAGTGGCGGGGCGGGCACGACAGATCCTCGACAATCTCCGGTATGGCATTACACCCGAAACACCCAGGCCGCTTGTTGATCTGATGCGCGCCTACGCCGCGTCGTCCGTCGAGCAGCGGCAGGCGGTTGTCGCGCGGCTGGTTGAAAATGAGCAGCAGAGTTTGCCAATCCTGGTTCGGCTGATGAGCGAAGAGCGCGCGCCCGCCATTCACGGGGCCATCCTGGAAAGCCTGAAAGTCCCGGCCGCACCTCGCGTGGCAATTGCCATGGGTGAATTTGATGTCGCCCAGAGTCTCCTGGTCATGGAGGCGGGAGTCACCGATCGCGCCTATGCCGCCTGGCTCGTCCTGCGCGGGCAGGCCGACGCGAAAATCAAAGAGCTCACGCCAAAGGCCGGAAATGCGGAAGACAACTTGGCCACGCTCTTGAGCTACCTGTATCGCGGCAAGGGCGATCTTCCCAAAGCAATTCAGCAGGCAAAGACGGTCAATAGCGAACTCACCAGCTTCCTCCATATCGAAGCGGGCGATTGGAAAGGGTTGATCGCCGATCTCGAAAAGAACAACGAACCCTGGACCGTCAACAGTGCCGGCCTGGTCAATGGGTTCATCGCTTACTACCGGCTGGCCGGCGACAAGGAAAAATTCTCCGCGGCGATGGAGAAGATAAAAGAATCGGTCCCGCAACAGGCCGAAAATCCTTGGCGAATTGCCAAAATGTATTTCCTCGTGGATCAGCCCCAGGCGGCCGTCGACCTACTGGAGAAGCAGGGAAACCGCTCATCGGCATTTGAGATCCTCGCGTCACAATGGCGCTGCGATGAGGCGCTTGCCCTGGTGAACGGGAATCGCAAGTCGAACGTCGACGAAGAGCTTCGTATTCACGCCGCCGCCGCGCCGCTCCTGTGGAGCCTGGGTGAAAAAGAACGTGCGGCCCAGATTGCCGACGCGGTGGAAAAAGATCTGACCAAAAACGGTGGCGACGCCTCAACCTGGCCGCGGCTGATCACCATGGAATCCAAGATCGACCGCCGGGACCGCGCCATCGCGCACTGCCTCACGGCGCTCGCGCAGGCCGGTCCCAATGATGCAGTCGGCGCACTCCTAAAGCCGCTGTTTCCGCGGCAAAAACTGGATGCGCAGTTCTGGTGGCGAACCCTGTTGGCGAAATATCCAAACGATTCAGGCCGGCAGGTTTTCGATCGGCTCGCCTCGATCATGGAACACACCGCCGCCAATGAAGATGTCGTTGCCTGGTGTGATTTTGCACGCGTCCATACGCTGGACCTTCCAGAAGCGCAGGCGTCAGAGCGAGAAGTGCGATTCAAGACGATCGTCGAGACGTTGGCCGCCTTTGACCGGACCGACGCTGCCCTCGCGTGTTTGAACGACTGGGCGGGAGTCTCCGATTCCACCGAGCCGCTCACCCGGCTGGGCGAAATTTATGCAAAGAAAAAAGACTGGGGGCAGGCGGCCCTGAATTTCCGTCGCGCCGGCACGCGCGATCGGACCAGTTCGGCGGCCGTCTTCCTCGAAGGATGGGCCACTGCAAAAATGGGCAATGCCGCCGAGAGCAAACGCCTCATGGATCTGGCGAACCTCATCCCACTCGACGATGACCTCGAGCGCGGCGAGCTCGCCGAGGCGATGGCCAATCATGGGATGCCGGAGGCCGCACACGCCCAGCGCATCTTGATCACGCAAATTGGTGATCCGGACATCTCATCGGCCGAGGCGAACCTGCGCCATCTGGCGGAGGAAGCCGCAAAAAAAGGCGACTTTGCAACCGCGGCGGCGCTGTGGGATCGCTGCATGTTGCCGCTCTATCGTCCCAACGTCAGTTACATCAACACCAGCGGCTATGTGATGGTGCCGCACATGATTCATCGCCTCAAGGCCAAAGCGGAAATGGCCGCGGGAAATATTGACGGGGCAATCGAGCAGATCGGCATCTGCATGCGCAATGTTCCCGGCGATGTCGACGTCCCAATCGAGCTCGTGCCCGAACTCGACAAGGCAGGTGAGCCGAAGAAGGCCGACGCAGTGTTCGAACAAGCCCGGATTTTTTATCTGGCGCTCATCAAGAGCCATCCGGAAAGTGGAACGCTCCACAACAGTCTGGCGTGGCTGGATGCCAAATGCGCCCGCAAGCTGGAAGAAGCAAAAACGCACGCGCTCAAGGCCGTGTCGATCGACGGCAAAAATCCCGCCTTCCTCGATACGCTCGCCGAGGCACAGTTCCGCACCGACGACAAGGAAGGGGCGATCGCCTCGATCAAGAAGGCCATCGAGTATTCGCCCCGGAGCGACTACATGCGAAACCAGTTGCGGCGCTTTCAGGGCCTCGCGCCGACGACAAAGCCTGCGGGCGACGGCGAAGAGGGTGAGGATGACGACGATTAACGAAAATCAGTGACGCCGCCAACCGCCCGGCTTCGTGTCGTCGAACGCGATCATGATCATTGCCGGCAGGAGCGAGAGGATGCCGCCAACCGCTACAGCGCCCCCCTCAACCGCCTGCGTCCAGTCCACCGCGGAACCGGCCATCGTATAACCCACCGGCACCAAAATGACGGCAGCCAGAATTCCGGCAACTGAGACGATGATTGCCAGAATCCAAAACGCGAGGGTGCGGACGATCAGCCAGATTTGAAGATGTTTCTTGTCATCGTTCGCCGCGCGATATTCCAGCTTCGTAGCTTCGACCGGCATGTTCGAAGGCAGCTTCATCATCCCAGCCCAATATCGTTCATCAGTTTTCCAGCGACCTTCTTGGCGCCGAAGTATTCAACAGCGATTTCCCGCGCAGCGTTGCACTGACCGGCATAGTCGCTGTTGATGGCCTCGATCGCGGCCAGCACCTCCTCCGTCGTATTGAAGGCAAAGAGTCCCTTGCCAGTCGGAATCACCGCACCAAAACCCGTATCCTGTGTGATGACAGGTTTTCCGCTCGCCAGATAGCAAGTGTCGCGCTCGCTGAACCAGCCGCTCCGCAACCGCACGTTCTGGTCCTTGGCGACCGTGAATTCAGCGCGGGAGGTTTGGAAGTAGCGCTGGTATCGGCCAAAAATGTCGAGCGACATATCAAACGGCGGAACAATGCGCCAGCCGTGCGATTCCAAAAAGTCCACGTCAGCGGCGCTATCCGTCTTCATCGCCAACTCAAACTTCTGAGCGGTAGATTTTGGGATATCGATGAATTTCTCCCACTCGTGATGCTTGCTCCAGTGATAAGTCTGGCCATTGTAGGAGACGTCGCTCCCCGACTGCCGGTAGTTGCCAATGGTGGTGAAATAGGGCGCGGCCGCGTCAAATTTCATGGGCCACAACTCAACGTCAATCGGCTGTCGCGTTTTGCCGAATTTGAGATCACCAAGCGGAACGCCGCAATCGGGCGCGCCGTAGTTTTCACCATAAGTCATGATCTTCTGGTGCACCGAAAAGGCCCAGCGCGTGTGCTCGTCGCCGTTCGCAAGATTCAGCTCGGCCGTGACCGGATCGGTCTCAACGTAAACGCGAAACCTGGCGGCCAGTTGTTCTTCACGCAGGTCCGTTGCCCCGACAATATTGAGCAGCACGTCGCTGCTGCGATAGAGGTCATTGAGCTTGTCCGCCGTCAGTCCATAACAGTTGGATTTCGCCCCGGCAAGCCGAAAGGCCCAGCGGTCAGGCAGGCCAATCCGCTCCATGCAAGTCTTGATGTGATTGACTGCATACGAACAGTCGTCGGTGACGCAGTTGGCAACTGGGTCGTAAGGCCAGACCGTGTCGTCCTCGACATACCAGACTTCGTGGCCAAGCTGATGCAGCCCGCGAAGCCAGTTAAGATACAGCCAGGTTTGGCCCCCAAACGGAAGCCGGCCCATAATGCCAAGAACGATGATGCGATGCGCGGAAGAGGGCATAGGGGAGGTTTACCATGAACGGCAGAGTGCGTCATCTGGATCGATTCATTGATTCATCGCACAATTGACGTAGGTTGGACAATGGCTGGGCGACCCATGGAACCGTCGAATAACAAAAACCTCGCGGGTGACGTGACGCGCCGGGATGGGTTTGTCCTGTTCTGGAGCGGCTGGCCAAGCAATTGGTATCCATCGACATTCGTGGTGGACGCAGTGGTCTATTGCTGCGGGGAGCAATGGATGATGTGGTCCAAAGCGAAGTTTTTTGGCGATGCCGCGATCATGGCGGAGGTCCTCGCTGAAAAGAATCCGCGAAAGCAGAAAGCCCTGGGACGCAAGGTCGCGAATTACGATGACGCGGTCTGGAAGGCGGTGGCCCGTGATCTGGTTGAGCGCGGCTTGCTGGAGAAGTTTCGACAGAATCCCGAACTGCAAACGGAATTGCTCGCGACGGGCGAGGATGTGATTGTGGAGGCGAGCCCGTTGGATGCGCTCTGGGGCATTGGATTGGCAAGCGATGACCCGCGAGCGACCCGGCCAGACGTGTGGCCGGGGAAGAATTGGCTGGGCGAAGTGTTGATGCGGGTACGGGCGACGATCAAGGCTGAACGGTCAGAATGAAAAGGATGATGGCGCGGTGGAGATCAAAAACGTTAAGGAACCGTTGGTTGTGGACGACGCAAACCTTGCCGGCTCGAGTTTCAAAAACGTGAACCTGGCCGATGCGCTATTCCATGACGTGAATCTAATCGCCGCGATATTCGACGACATCAACCTCAGCAGCGCCACTTTCTCCAACGTGAAACTCGCGGGGGTGAAGATCGAGCACTGCGATTTAACGGGGATGACCGTGAACGGGGTGCTGCTCACCGAGGCGCTGAAGGCCTACGCAAGCCGATCATAGAGAAATTCTTTTTAACTGGCGCATCAACTCGCGGGCATTCCGGATGGCATTGCAATCGCGGTCATTGTTGAAGTACGCCCAGATGCGCTTAGCGCCGCAGCTTTGAATGCGATGGGCCCAGACCGCAAGTTCTTCCTTCGTGTAATCGTGGCGGTACCACTGTTTGACGCCGTGAAAGCGGATATAAATGTCGTCGGCCGTCTTGATCAACTCGTCAGGAAGGCGCGGCCCGCTGCACGAACAGAAAATCGTGCCAGATGCGCGGAAGGCGTCGTAAACACAATCGTTCCACCAACTGCGGTGGCGGAATTCAACGACGTTTTTGCGGGCGGGCTCCAACTGCGTGACAATCTTTTTCAGACGTGCCGGGGTGTAATGGAAGCTCGGCGGCAGTTGGAAAAGAAGGCACCCCATGCGATCGCCCAGGAGATCCGCAATCAAACCGAAATCGCGGATCAGCTCGCGACAGTTCTGAAATCGTTTGACGTGGGTGATCAGCTCGCACACTTTGACGGTGTAGACAAACCGTCGCCGGCCAGCCTGCCGAATCCATGTCCTGACGGTGCCAACGGTCGGCCAGGAGTAAAAAGGGGCGTTGAGCTCAACAGTCTTAAACTGGCTGGCGTAGTGCGAGAACCATTGGTTGCTGGGAAGATCGGCCGGATAGAAATTGTTCCGCCAGTGCCAGTAAAACCAGCCGGAGCAGCCGACGTTGATCCGTGTTGAATCGCCGTTGCCGGAGAAAAGCGACGGGAGGGCCGGAGGCGCGGCCAGCCGAGTTTCGTGCATTTTCCGGGCGCGGCCAAAATTGTCCTGCCGCTGCTTGGCCCGCCGTGCCTCTCGCTTCGCGCGGCGTTCTTCCGGCGTCAGGATCGGTTTCTCGGGCACGCCGGTTCTCTATTGGCTGACAATCTTCAGGTCGTTCAATTCGATATCACCATGCTGGCTGGTGAAGGTCGCGCCACCGTCGTTGTTGTGCTGCTGCTGCGATGCACCGCCGATGCGATGATCGGCGGTGTCGTAGAGGGTGGTCTTGCCTCCGCGCTGGATGGCCAGCCGTCGCGCGTCAGCGAAATAAGCGTAACGCAGATCGTTCTGGCTGCCGGCGGAGTTGGGTTGACCAAGGTCTTTGGGCCACCACGGATCCTGGAACTTCATCGGTTCCATCGGCTTCATCGGTTCCATGGGACGCATCGGCTCCATGGGTTTCATCGGCTTCATTGGTTCCATGATCTGCTCCCGCCCACTGAGTTTACTCGACGGCCTTCTTCACTTTGCTGCCCGCTTTTTTCATCGCGCTGCCGGCCGACTTCGCGGCGCTCTTGGCCTTGTCGACCGCCTTGCCCGCGACCTTCTTGGTCTTCTTCGCCGCTTTATCTACGCCGGAGTTGATCTTGCTCTTCGTGCTTGCCATTTCGTTTGTCCTTTCGAACGTTTGTGTGATCGAACAGGACGGAAACTATCAGACTGCGCAAAGGGGTGGAACGGCGAAAGTGATTACTTCCCGAGTTCGCGGCTGCGCTCCGCGGCGCGTTTCACCGCGCTGACTATCGCCGCGCCCACGCCGCTGGATTCCATCGACTCCAGTGCCGCCTGTGTGGTGCCGCCGGGCGTGGTGACTTTTCGGCGAAGTTCCGCGGGAGAGTCGCTGGATTGCACCAGCATCTTCGCCGCGCCCAGTGCCGTGCGCGCGGCAAGCTGGTGAGCATGCTGCGGAGAAAGGCCAAGGCCAATCCCGGCCGTCGTCATGCTCTCAACCCAGTAGTAGAAGTACGCGGGCCCCGAGCCGCTCATGGCCGTCACCGCGTCAATCTGGTCTTCGCTAACGTCGATCACCGTCGCGGCGGATTCGAAAATCTTTCGCGCAGTCTGCAGATCGTCTGCCGTCGCGTACTCGCCGGGCGCGACGGCAACCATCCCTTCACCGATCAGCATCGGCGTGTTCGGCATGGTGCGAACTACGCGGAAATGTTTGTCCTTGCCCAAGTACGTTTCGATGGATTTGCTGCTGATGCCGGCCGCGATGGAGATTATCAGCGTATTCGGATTCAGCGCTGCGCCCAGTCCCGCCAAAACCGTTTCCATCTGATAAGGCTTGACGCTCAGAACGATGACGTTGCAGTTGGAGGCAACTTGCGCATTGTCCTGTGTAACCGCGGTGTTGAGCTGGGTGGAGAACAATTCGCGGCGTTCGGCCGAAACGTCCGACGCAATGATCCCGCTGGGACCGATCAGGGACGAGAAGATCACCCCGCGTGCGATCGCCTCGGCCATGTTTCCCGCACCGATAAATCCCAGTTCATAAGTCATGACCGAATTGTGTCGGGCGGTTGCCGAATTGTCCACGCATTTGCCCGCCACTGAGAATTGGAATCTTTTTCAAGCGAGCGGCGTCAAATGGCGCGAGGCTGGACTTCCATTTCAAGGAGCACTGTATGAAACGCCGGATTGCTGCATCGCTCTTGTGTGCGACGGGACTTGCCGCGTCGGCCGCCCAGGCGGCGTGCTGCTATTTCGCGGCCAAGGACAAAGACGTAAATCAGCCGTCGCAGAAGGCGTTCATCTGCTGGGATGAAGAGAAGAAGGCCGAGTGTTTCACGGTGCAGCCGAAGTTCGAGGGAAACGCCGAAGATTTCGGCATGGTCATTCCGACGCCGGGAAGGCCCAAGCTGGATGAGATGCCGCGCGACTTCTTCAAGGAGCTCGC
>JBBRHH010000132.1:0-12250 GCA_038222915.1 Tepidisphaerales bacterium | reverse complement strand
ATAGCTCCGCGCATCCCCCATCACGCCCACCGTCCCGATCGGCAGCAGCACCGCAAACACCTGCGCCGTCTTGCGGTAAAGGTTGGCCGAGATCAGCTCCTCCAGCACAATCTCATCCGCATCCCGCAAAATCCGCAGACGCTCCGGCGTGATGTCCCCGATCACCCGCACCGCCAGTCCCGGCCCCGGGAATGGATGCCGCCACACAATCGACTCCGGCAATCCGAGCACTTCACCCACCGCCCGCACTTCATCCTTAAAGAGTTCCCGTAGCGGCTCCACCAGCTCAAACCCAAGCTCGGCCGGCAGCCCACCCACATTGTGATGCAGCTTTATATTCGCGGCCGTCCCCGCATACCCGTGCCCGGACTCAATCACATCCGGATAAAGCGTCCCCTGTGCCAGATATTTCGCATTCGGAATCCCACTCGCCTCGCGCTTGAATGCATCGATAAATTCCTTGCCAATAATCTTCCGCTTCTCCTGCGGATCGGTCACGCCCTTCAGAGCCCCCAGAAACTGCTCGCTCGCGTCATGCACCCGCAGGTTGATCTTGAAGTGGTGCCGAAACGTCGAATCCACCAGCTCGCGCTCGTTCTTCCGCAAGAGGCCATTGTCCACAAAGATGCAGACCAGCTTCTCCCCGATCGCCTTGTGCAAAAGTGCCGCCACCACCGAAGAATCGACCCCGCCCGACAACCCGCAGATCACCGTCCCCACCGACACCTGCTCGCGTACCCGCCGCACCGTCTCATCGACGAAATTCTCCATCGTCCACTTGCCCGCGCATTTGCAGATCTCGTAGAGAAAATTCTGGAAAATCACGTCCCCGCGCGGCGTATGCGTCACCTCGGGATGAAACTGCACACCATAAAACGGCACCGTCGCATGCCGCGCCGCCGCATACGGACAGGTCGGCGTCGTCGCCAGCGGCAAAAACTCCGGCGGCAATTCATGCACCTGGTCCCCATGACTCATCCACACCGTCGTATCTGTCGGAAGCCCCTTCAAAAACGCGCTGTCACCCGACACATGCAATTTAGCCCGCCCATATTCCCGGGCCTTGGCCGGCTTCACCTGCCCACCCAGAATCTGACATCCAATCTGCATCCCGTAGCAGATCCCCAGAACCGGCACCCCAAGATCAAAAATCGCTGGATCGCACTTGGGCGCACCCTCCTCATAAACACTGCTCGGCCCGCCGCTGAGAATGAGCCCCTTCGCCCCCATCTTCTTCAGCTCCGCCGCCGGCGTATCCGGCCGAACCAACTCACTGAAAACCCCCTTCTCGCGCACCCGCCGCGCGATGAGCTGGGCATACTGAGATCCAAAATCCAGGATCGGGATAACTTCGTCGTGGTGCATCTGAATTTAGTACAGCATCACGCCGCCGAATGCAAAGCGATGAATCGCCTGACCCATCGACTAATTCCCCCTCCCCATCGCTTGACCCATCGAGCTGATCTGACCCACCAGCCCTTTCAAATCCGCGTAAGCCCACTTTCCGTGAACGTGCGCCATATCCCCACTCGACGTCATCTCCAGCTTGTCCGCTATCGATTTGAGCTGCGGCAATGCTTCATTCTGCGATCCCAGCATCGGCTTGGCCTTCTGAAGCAGAGCGGCCGCATCCGTCGCATCGTTCGCAACCGCCGCGATCCGCAACGATACCTCGCTGCCTACGCTGAAACCCAGTGCCACCGCCTTCACCTTGGCGGCCTCCGGAGTCATCGCCGCCTGCGGCATCGTCTTGTTCGAGAACACCAACACATTGTCTTCGCCATTCACATCCGCCAGTGCCCGTTCCATCGCATCATCCAGCTTGGCGGCCGGCGCTTTGGATTGCCGGATCGCCATCGCCAGGATCTCCTTCTTCATCGCACCCAGGATCATTTTCGGCGCAACCTTGGCCAAATAAATCGTCTGCGGTCCCGAAGAGACAATCGCAACGTCCAAACCTTCCACCGTCACCCGCCCCCCACCCGATCGCAATATCTCTGCCGACGATACGTCCGTCTTCAATTGCTCGATGAAAAACATCTCGCTCTGATCAGACGACACGCCGGCAACGAAAATTCGCTCCATTTCATTCAAGCCGGCAAACTGCTTGGCCTGCACAATCATGTTCTTGAGCAGCACCTCGTTGTCCTTATACATCGGGCTCGCCTGCAGCTTCGCGACATTTACATAACCCATGAAGGTCGCATTGGCCGGCACATACGCCCGAAACGCCGCCGCGCCCCTGCTGCCACCTAACCACGCCCACGCCGCCCACCCACCCAATGACAACAGCAACACCGCCGCCGCTGCCACGGCAATCTTCGCGATGTTCGATGAGAGAAACGAAGAACCCGACGAAGCGCGCCGCCGCGCGGGCGGCGCAACATACTCCTGCGCGGGCTCCGCATAAACCGGCTCGGCCAACTCTTCGTGCGGCGGTTGCTCATCGTAATGCGGCGGAGGCGGCGCTTGCCTGCTCGACCGCGGCACATACGCCGGCGCAACCTGAACGTCATCCTCGGCCGGATCCTCCAGAGTCGGAACCGCCTCTGACATCCCCTGCAGAATCGTCGAAACCCGTTGCGGCGGACTGGTCAGCGCCGTCGGCTTCATTGGCGGTTTCGCCGGTGCCGTTAATTTCGCTGGTGCCGTCCTCGCCTTGGGCGGAGCAGACGCCGGCGCTGCCGCCTGCACAACCTCCGTCACCGACTCAACGGTAATTCCGCGCCGTGCCGCAGCGCCCTGCGCCGACTCCGCATCGGGCGCTTTGATCGTCGCCGCAAAACGCTGACCCGTCTCCACGTTCGTTCCAATTACTTTGAATATCATCTTCCGCCCGTGATAAATGTGTCCTTTGTATACCGTCGCGACATGCAGATGTGGACCACGCGAAAACGCACAATCCTCCCCCCAATGGAATCCACGCTCCGTATCGATATAATCGCGATGAAGCACCCAGGAGGTTTGTTTCCGTGGCCCAAGCCGACATTATTATCGCCGACGAAAAGCTCCTCCCGCAGGCGGCTGAGCTATACAACAGTATTTTCCGACCCAAACGCGAGATCGACTTCTTCAAGCGCCGCTTCATGGGCCGTTACAACATCCTCACCCTGCTCGCGCGCATGGACAACCGCCCCGTCGGCTTCTGGGTCGGCTTCGAGCTCAAGCCCGGCATGTTTTATCACTGGCTGGGTGGCGTCATCGGCGATGTCCGCCGTCACGGCGTCGGCCGCCAGCTTCAGGAAGCCCAGCAGGCATGGGCCAAAGACCATGGATATGAGTACATCCGTTGCGAGTGCATGAACCACCAGCGCGAGTTCATCCACTTCGCCGTCGCACTCGACTACGACATCGTCGGCATCCGCTGGGATTCAACCCACGCCGATAACCTCGTCGTCTTCGAGAAAAATCTGTCTGAGTAGGACGTCTGTCTGGCTAGTCGGCAACATCGCTTGGCAGCTGAGTCGTACTGAACTCCACCGGCGTCGACCGGTCCCCATGCCGGGACGCCATCTCACTCGCTACACCAAATGACTGGTTCGGCGCTGGAAAATATCCCCGCTTCGCCTCCCCCATCAGATTCGCCATGATAATCAGTCCCCAGATCCCGGCCACAATACACCCCACCACTGAAAAGAATCGCAGACGCGCGATATATTCACAGTTCATCGCTTTCGCCTTTCAAGCGCCGGTCCTGAATTTCTTATCGTCTTGAACATGCGATTACATTGCTGATACGGAGCATTTTTCTGGCCTCTCCCCAACCACCCCTCAACCTCACCCAGTGGCTCGCCAATCCCCACCGCCAGCCACTTGTTATGGGCGTTCTCAACATCACGCCCGATAGCTTCAGCGATGGCGGCCTCGACCCCGCCGCCGCAATCGATCGCGCTCAGGCCCTCTGTGCCGAAGGGGCCGATATCATCGACGTCGGCGCTGAATCCACCCGCCCTGGCGCATCCCGTATCGACGAAACCGAACAACTTCGCCGGCTCCAACCCCTCTTCGCACGGGCCCACGCCCTCCCCGCCCTTCTCTCCATCGACACCACCCGCTCCGCCGTCGCCCAGGCGGCCATCGATCACGGCTTCCACATTGTCAACGACATCTCCGCCGGCCGCGACGATCCCGACATGTTCCCGACCACCGCCCGCGCAAACGCCGCAATCATTCTCATGCATATGCAGGGTGAGCCTGCAACAATGCAGATTTCACCCACGTATGACGATGTAGTGCGGGAAGTAAGTAGCTTTCTGGACCAACGGCGCGACGCAGCCCTCGCAGCCGGAATTCATAAGGCCAATGTCATGATGGACCCGGGCATCGGCTTTGGAAAATCAGCCGTGCATAACCTTCAGCTTCTGAAAAATCTAAGGCAGTTGGCGTCCTCGGACAGCCCGCTTGTCGTCGGTGCCAGTCGCAAAGGTTTCATTGGAACGATCACCGGCGAGACCGACCCATCGCAACGACTTTTTGGCACCGCCGCCGCCGTGGCCTGGTCCGTTGCTAACCACGCCGCCATTGTCCGTGTCCACGACGTTGCGGCAATGTCGCGCGTCGTACGCATGATCAACGCGATTTTGTTGGAACAGATGCCAGAAATTTCTAAGGTTTGATGGTCGATTGACCGCTACGTCTATATAGTGAAGTGCGAGAAGCGCCGGGCTGTCTTGGCACATCGCGGACTCGATATTCGGGGCCATGAACTCAGATTTTTTCAACATCCTCAACTTCTTCCAGGCCGTCCGAATCCACGGCTTCTGGACCGTTGGTTTCGAACTCCTCCTTATCGGCGTGTTCGTCTACTCAGTCGTTCGCTTCCTGCGCGGCACCCGCGGTGCACGCATGCTCAAGGGCATCGCGTTCGTGCTGGTCGTCTTCTATCTGATCGTGACTCTCATCGCCAAGGAGTACAAGCTCGAACGCATCCAGTTCCTCTACGGCAAGCTCCTGCTCTTCGCCTCCTTCGCCACCGTCGTCGTCTTCCAGCCTGAAATCCGCCGCGCCCTCATGCGGCTGGGTGAAACCCGGCTCTTCCGCAACTGGTCTACCGAAGTCGCCGACGACGTCGACGTCCTCATCGAGTGTGCCGCCTTCTGTTCGAAAATGAAGATCGGCGCGCTCGTCGCCATCGAGCGCGAGATCGGCCTCGGCGGTATCGCCGAAAGCGGCACCCGCCTCGACGCCGAACTCACCGCCCCGCTCCTCAACACCATCTTCTTCCCCAATACGCCCCTCCATGACTTGGGCGTCATCGTCAGCGGCGGCCGAATCGCCTACGCCGGCGTCCAGTTTCCGCTCGCCGAATCAGGCGAGCTCGAACGCGAGTTGGGCAGCCGCCACCGCGCCGCCGTCGGCATGAGCCAGGAAAGCGACGCCATCGTCATGGTCGTCTCCGAGGAAACCGGCGACATCAGCATCGCCGATCGCGGCCAACTTCACCGCAAGCTCACCCTCGGCCAGCTCCGCCGCATGATCAAGGATCTGCTCAGTCACCGCGCCGTGACCGACGCCCCCACCGCCGAACAAAAACCAGTGGTCTACCATGAAGTCCAACCCACCATCCACTGATCCCATCAACATCCTCCCCTATCCGCGCAAGACTACCGTCAGCGCCGGTTCCACCACGGTCAGGTCGCGCACCGTCCGCTGGCCACAGCGAATCGTCGAGGGCGTCAAAACTTTCGCGTGGGTCGCACCGCTCACCATCCTCATCTGGGTCTATGCCGAGCGCGAGCAGCTCGTGCCGCGTGACAACGTGAGCGTGCCCGTCGAGATTTCCACCGACGCCACCGATCGCGTCGTCACCATCATGCCGCCCCAGGACAAGAACATCGTCGTGGCGCTCGAAGGTCCCCAGGTCGGCGTCGATCGCGTTCAGTCCTACTGCAAGACCGAGGCAAGCCAGAAACCCCTCAATATCTTTTTTCCCAAGGATGAGCTGCCTATCGGCAATCCCCGCAGCATCCAGATCGTCG
This sequence comes from Tepidisphaerales bacterium, assembly GCA_038222915.1. Lineage (GTDB taxonomy): Bacteria > Planctomycetota > Phycisphaerae > Tepidisphaerales > Tepidisphaeraceae > JBBRHH01. Next base: position 6,272 of record JBBRHH010000132.1, on the reverse strand, counting down.
ATCGCCTTCAGTCCGACCGGCTCTTTCGCGACAACGCGGTGAAAATCACCAAGGCCATTCCCACCTATTTCATGGTCTCGGTCGAAAAACGCGTCAAGGCCCGCCTCCCCGTCGAGATCGCCCCTGAAAATCAGCAAGCCGCCGCCGGCGTGAAGTTTTATGGCGAACAGGACCGCACGCTCGATGTCGAAGTCAGCGGTCCGGAATCGCTGCTCGCCGACAGCCCGGCCAAGCCGCGCCCCCTCAAGATCTACGTTGACATCGACGCACTAGGCAACCGCAAAGGCCGCTTCGAAACCGCCATCCCCCTCCGGCTCAACATGCACGCCGAAGGTGTGACCTTTCCGCCCGCGGTCCAGGGCGTGGTCGACGCCACCCAAACCCACACCTTCACCCTTCCCTCCATCCCCGTCTACATCCTGGCCGCCCGCTCCATCATCGACGGCTACCGCATCGAAGTAACCCCCGCTGTCCAGGACGTCACCGTGGTCGGCCCGCCCCAATCCATCGACATGCTCAAAGCCACCACCGCCGACCCGCTCCACGCAACCGAAGTCGAACCCTTCGTCGCCTACGCCGTCCTGCGCATTAACAACGCCGACTTGCGGGGCGACGACGAACAAAAAACCCGCATCTTAACGGCCGAAGACTTCCACCTCCCCAAGGACGTCACCATCACCGGCGGTCCAAAGGAAATAAAATTCCGCCTGACCCCCCGCCCCCACGACGCCGAGCCGTAAGCAAATAAGCCGGATCCCAAACTCACCAGACGCGCCGCACGCCATACGCATCGAACGCTGCGTCGTTCGAAACCAACGTAAGATCCATGCGCAAGCATTGCGCAGCGATAAGTCGGTCAAACGGATCTTTGTGATGCGCCGGCAACCGACCGGTGAGAAAAATCGATGCAATTGAAATCGGCAGCAGCCGAATCTTGTTCACCGTGAGATGTTTGAGAAGGAATGGCTCAGGCTGATCGGGCAACTGAAGCTTACCACTTCCATGCAGCGCTCACCGGTAGTCCCCAAACTCCTCGGGCGTATCAGCGAAATCGTCCGCCATCTTGATCTGCCCCGCGGCGCTGCCGGGGCTGCGCACAAAGTCGGCAGGTATCCGATCGAGAGGATCAATGTGAAGTGCCGCCGCTTCGTCCCAATCGTCACAATTCATCAGTGTGGCGGTCATGTCGACGAAGGGAGTGAAGGTGGTCTCCAACATTCCCTTGGCAAAGCCGCTAACCGAAGTCCGCGCCGCATTCGCAGAAGAGATGGTGTCAACGACAATCCGAACCTCCTGCCCAACGGCCAGCGACGCCGGTTCATCAAGCACTACCGAAGTGCCGTCAAAATGCCCTTTGATGCCTGTTGTCTGTGACATGAGAAGGCAATTATATACATCAACAGACTCAAAATCACCGCCGCTGTCGCCACCCCTATCGGCCTCACCTCACCCCAAAATCAACGTCAAACTCCCGGCCCCGCTGTTATCCACCAAACTCACCGACACCAGCAAAGCCGTCGTCGCCTGCTTGCCAGCCGACTACGTCCAATCCATCATTCAGGCTGCCTGGTAGTCCGATCTGTGTCGGCCGGCTCTTCATTTACGCCAAAGCCTTCAATCTGGCGAAGTGTGACGATGAGCGCATTGACCGTTTCGCTGATCGTCTGAAGGCCCGACGACGCAATCATTGCTTCGTCACTCGTTGTTGCCGGCCCCGTGATCTGATCGAAGCCGTACCCGCCGCTCGAATCACGAAGTTGATGCACGATCCGCTGCAGCGCCGACAACTCGTTTCGCCCAAGCAAATCAATCATATCCTGCACTTGCGCCGGCAACCCTTCAACAAATTCCGCGATGATCGGCTTCATCCCTGGTTGATGCCGCAAGGTGCTCTTGATCGAACCAGCCGCCTTCGTAGCGTCGATGCCGTCTGCCTTAATGATGGATGGGTTCTCTACTGTCGTCGATCTTCGCTTGCCAATGTATCGGCTCACTGTTTGGAGCAGGCGTTCCCGGTCGATCGGCTTGCTGAGATAATCCGTGCAGCCGCAGGCCATGCACTTTTGCCGATCCTCTTCCATCGCATAAGCGGTCAGCGCGATGACAGGGATGCTCACCCCCCGCCGGCGCAGTTCGGTCGTGGCGCTGTAGCCATCCATAATCGGCATCTGCATATCCATCAGCACAAGGTCAAACGTGTTGGCTCCCATGAGATCAACCGCCACCTGGCCGTTCTCCGCGATCACCACCTCCGCGCCCGAGGCGCGCAGGTGCGTCGAAAGAAGCCGTTGATTGTCGCGCCCATCCTCGACAAGCAGGATCCGCCCATGAATCGGAACGCTCTGCCATTTCAGGGTCGGCTCCGTCCTGGTCAACATCGCCTCTGTGACGTTATTCAGCATCTCCACCTTCGAGCAGTCTCCGCAAGGGATGCACATGGCGAATGTGCTTCCCGCGCCCACTTCGGATTTCACTTCGATTGTTCCCCCGAGAAGGTGGGCCAGTTGCTGGCTGATGGTAAGCCCAAGGCCGGTACCCCCAAACTTGCGGGTTGTGGATTCGTCCGCCTGCGTGAATGGTCGAAACAACCGCGCGAGTTGGTCCGCGGACAGGCCAATCCCGGTGTCGACCACCTCAAAGCACAAGATGTCCCCGCTCTCGCACCGTCTGGTGGAAACGCGCAATTGAATTTGACCCGCCGCCGTGAACTTCAGCGCATTGCCCAGAAGATTCAGCAGAATCTGCCGCAGCCGCGTGGGATCGGTCTCGATGCTGCGGGGAATCGGCCCATCAAACGTGATCTCCAGCCCCAGCATCTTCTCCGTTGCCCTGGGGCGCATGAGTGAAATGAGCCCCGCCAGCAGACTGGTGATATCACACTTGATTCGCTCGACCGTCATCTTGCCCGCCTCGATCTTTGACAGGTCAAGAATGTCATTGATCAGTTCCAGAAGATGCAGCGCATTGCGCCGCACCGTCTGGATGCATTCGTCGCGGTCGGCCGGATCCTGGTTGGGCTGCGACATCATCTCCGCAAACCCGAGAATCGCGGTCATGGGTGTTCGAATTTCGTGGCTCATGTTCGCAAGGAACTCACTCTTGGCGCGATTGGCGGTCTCGGCGGCCTCTCTCGCTTGCCGCACCTCGACGTCAGCGAGATGCCGCTCGGTGATGTCCTGGATCATCCCCGTCGCCTCAATGACTGCCCCAACCTCATCGCGGATAATCTCGCCATGAATGTGAACGAATCGCGCCGCCATGCCGGGGAGAGAGAGGCGGCAATCCTGCTCGAACGACACCGCCTCTGATGCACGCAAGGTCTTGTCGAACTGCGCTCGGTCATCTGTACTCATATACGCTGCAAAACCGCTGAATGTCAGCGGCTCCCCTTTGGGGTCCGCACCGAGAATTCGGTACGCCTCATCGGACCAGACGGTATCGCCAGTTCGAAAATCAACATGCCATGTCCCCAGATGTGCCAGGCGCTGCGCGTCATTGAGTTGAGCATCGCGCTTGCGCAGTTGCAACTCGAGCTTCCGCGCATGACGGCGTCCGTCGGCATCACGAAGTTCACGCTCCGCGGCCGGAACAAGCCGTTTCAGGTCCCCCTTGAACAGATAATCATCCGCGCCGGCCTTCATGGCTTGAACGGCCATTTCCTCGCCGACCTTCCCCGATACGAGAATGAATGGCACATCCACCGCTTGCTCATGCGCAAGCACCAACGCCGCCGGTCCGCTGAAGCAAGGCATCGAATAGTCCGCGATGATCAGATCCCATGCATGCGCATTCAGCGCCGCCTGCATCGCGGCCGCGGTGTCCACGCGGTCGTGAACAATCTCCCACCCGCCCTGGCGCAGCTCCATGAGGAGCAGCTTGACGTCATTCTCAGAGTCTTCAACGAACAGCACGCGGAGAAATTTGGACATAGGTCTCACAATTTAGCGGGGCGAATTTTCATTCAGCACAAGCCAGTACATCCCCAACTGCCGCACCGCTTCGGCGAATTGATCGAAATCCACGGGCTTGCGGATGTAGCTGTTTGCCCCCAGGCTGTAACTGGTGACCAGATCGTGTTCCTCTTTTGAGCTGGTCAATATGACAACCGGCAACCGCCTGGTTCGCTCATCCGCCCGCAGGCGTTTTAGAACTCCCAACCCGTCCAGTTTCGGAAGTTTCAAATCTAACAGGATCAGCGCGGGTTGCACGCTCGTATCGCGACCGGCGTGTACGCCGGTTCCGAACAAATAGTCCAGCGCTTCAACACCATCGCGCGCAACGGCCAGCTCATTGTCGACGTTGCTTTTCCTGAGCGCCATGACGCTCAGCTTTTCGTCATCCGGGTTGTCTTCCACGAGAAGTATGGTCTTGTTCGACATTTTACGCTTTCCTTGTTCGTCCGAATTTCTGTTCCATCGAATGTGTAAATTCAAAGCGTAAAATGGAAAGTTGCGCCTTGATCGAGTTTCCCCTCGGCCCGGATCCGGCCGCCCTGCCGATGAATGATCCGCTGCACCGTCGCCAATCCAATTCCGGTTCCCGGAAATTCCGTTGCCGCGTGCAGGCGCTGAAATGCCCCGAATAGCTTGCTGGCGTACTCCGGGTCGAAGCCCGCTCCGTTGTCGCGCACGAAGTACTCCGCGCGGCCGTTGGTCTCGGCGGACCCGAATTCAATCAGCGCGTGCGGGCATTTGTTGGTAAATTTCAACGCGTTGTTGAGCAGGTTGGTCAGCACGATTCGAATCAGGCGCGGGTCGGTCTTTGCCGACAGCCCATCGGCGATGACAAAATCCACGTCGCGTTCCGGCGCCTCCCTTTGAAGCTCCTCCGCAATCTCACGCGCCATGCTGCTCAGGTCCACCGGCTCCTGGGTGATCTCCGCCCGCGTCAGGCGTGACAGGTTCAAGAGATCGTCGATCAAGTGGCCCATCCGCTGGCTTGCGGCCCTGACGCGACTCAGATGGTCCCGCCCTTCGTCATCCAGCTTGTCGGAATAATCTTGCAGAAGCGCCTTGCTGAACCCGTCAATGCTCCGCAACGGCGCGCGAAGATCGTGCGAAACCGAATAACTGAACGCTTCCATTTCGTTGTTGGCGGTGACGAGTTGCGCGGTGCGTTCGACAACCCGTTGCTCCAGATCGGAGTTGAGCTGCCGAATCACGTCCGCGGCCCGCCTGCGCTCAGTGATGTCGCCGATGGTGACAACCGCCATCAGCGGCTGGCCGCCTACGTCCTGAACCAGTGTCCCCCCGTAGGTGAAAATGCGCCGCCAATCAGCGTGAATTCGCCGAATGCACACCTCCACGCCGCGCAATTTCTCGCCGCGCAGGATGCGAAACAGTGGCCATTCGTCCTTCGACAATACCCTGCCGTCCGTCCCTGACAGTTCGAATGTATAGGCAAACTCAGTCAGCAGACGCCCGCATTCATCCGCCGTGGCGTACCCATGCAGCAATTGCGCCGCCAGGTTGGAATGCAGCAGTTCACCGTTGAGATCGGAAACCACCACGCCCTCGTTGATGTTTCCGACAATCGCCTGAAGCTGGGCCTCGCTCTTGCGCAGCGCGTCGTCCACCTGTTTACGAGCGGCATTGTTGCTGCCGATCAGCAGGTATCCGATAATGCTGTCCTGCGCATCGCGCAGCGCCGTGACCGAGATCACCGCCGGAAAGCGGCTCCCATCCTTGCGGATTTTGGTCAGCTCATAGATATCTTCGATGCCGCGCGACGCCTTAAAGACTAGCGCCTCGAAACCCGGCGAGATCGAGGTTCCACACTCCACGCTCAACGCGATCGCACGCGCAATCACCTCCTGCGGATCGTGAAGTTCAGCCGGCGTGATCAGGTTCAATACTTCCGCGGCGGCGTAGCCCAGCATCCGCTCCGCGCCGACGTTGAACAATTGAATCACGCCCGCCTTGTCGGTGGCGATCATCGAGAAGTTCGCGCTGTTAAAGATCGCCCGCTGAAGAGCGCCCGCCTTAAGCAGTGCCTCTTCCGCCTGCTTGCGCGCCGTGTTGTCGGTGCCAATCAACAGGTACCCGATAATCGCGTTTTGCGCGTCACGCAGCGCCGTGACCGACACCACCGCCGGAAAGCGGCTGCCGTCCTTGCGGATATACGTCAGCTCATAAATGTCCTCAATCCCGCGCGACGCCTTGAAGACCAGCGCTTCGAACCCCGGCGTGATCGGGGTGCCAAGCTCGAGAGTCAGCGCCTGGGCGCGGGTAATCAGTTCATGTGGATCGGAAATCTCCGCCGGCGTGATCTTG
>JBBRHH010000131.1:0-12254 GCA_038222915.1 Tepidisphaerales bacterium | reverse complement strand
CCCCCTCGCCGAAGTCATCTACGATTTCTACGACCGCCTGAAAAGCGCCACCAAGGGCTACGGCACGATGGACTACGACCTCGCCGGCTTCCGCGTCGGCGAACTCGTCAAGATGGACATCCTCGTCAACGGCGATCGCGTTGACGCCCTCAGCGTCATCGTCCATCGCACCAAGGCCGAGAATCGCGGCCGAAAGTTGCTGGTGCGCCTGAAAGAAGAAATCCACCGCCACCTCTTCGAGATCCCGCTGCAAGCAGCCATCGGCGGCAAAATCATCGCCCGCGAAACCATCAAGAGCGTAGGCAAAAACGTAACCGCCAAATGCTACGGCGGCGACATCAGCCGAAAACGCAAACTGCTGGAGAAACAAAAAGAAGGCAAAAAGCGCATGAAGCGCGTAGGCAGTGTAGACATCCCCCAGGAAGCCTTCATGGCCATCCTCGAATCAGGGGACTGATCGGCGACGCTATCGCTTCAGTGTATACTGTTGTCATGCTCCCGCTGACTCCCGACATGACTCTCCTCGACAGGATGGTGCTCGCCGTGGACCGGGTGCGTGACAGATTGGTGCGTACCACCACGGCGCTTGATGCGGCCGGAATCCCCTACGCCATTGCGGGTGGCAATGCGGTCGCGGTGTGGGTCGCGACCATTGATGCCGCAGCCGTACGAAACACGCAGGACGTCGACGTCCTGCTGCGCCGATCCGACTTGGATGCGGCGGCCAACGCGATGAAGGATGCCGGTTTCATTCGAAGACATGTCTCTGGAATTGAACTTTTTCTAGACGGCCCGGATGCAAAGCCACGTGATGCTGTGCATGTAGTGCTGGCGGGTGAAAAAGTTCGCCCCGAATACGAAGCTCCTGCGCCGGATGTGAGCGAGTCGGCAAAGCCAAGCGGCTTCTCGGTCGTCGCGTTGGAATCGCTTGTGCGGATGAAATTAACATCCTTTCGACGAAAGGATCAGGTTCACCTCGAGGACATGCTGGACGTAGGACTAATAGACGTCTCTTGGAAGGAACGCTACTCCCCAGCATTGGCCTCACGCCTGCAACAACTGATCGACACGCCGGGACAATAGCGACTACTACCGAACTAAGTCGATTGAATTAGGCCGCCTCTCCTGGTATCGGGAGAGCGATTTGTATTCTGACGACGGGTGGTACTGAATGAGTGACAGTGGTCTTATCTATCGGGAGTCTGAACGGCCATGACGGAGGGGGATGCGGAGATTGGATGCATATCTGCGGCGGCCGGATTAGTATTGGAGCGGAGCTGCCCCCAAATGATTGCAGCAACGGAACTTATGAAGAGCAGGGCAAAACCAGCGAGGCCCAAGTGAGCTGCTTTTCGTTGCGACATTTTCTTTCCTCGTCCATTCCTCGAAGCCGAATCGATTTGCCCACACAATATGGCCGCGCTCGTCCGATAAGTCAAACGTGCAGGCTGGAGTATATAAGATTTTTTTGCGACAGTTCGACGTTGGATCGGAGAGGGTGGGAATCGAACCCACCTCGCCTCGCGAGCGAGGCGACGACGGTTTTGAAGACCGTGGGGGCCACCAGGCACCCAGCACTCCCCGGCGTTTTGTTTCTGGTGGGGTTTACCATTTTTGTCTTGGTGGTTTCGGGAAGCCCCATTCGGCGGCGAGGGCGTCGGCGGCGACTTCCGGGTCTTCGCCTGGGAAACGGCCGGCGTGGCGGAGGTGGGCGTGGGCTAGTTCGTGGGCGATGAGCCAGCGGACGAAGTCGGTGGGGCGGTTGCGTAATGTTCTTTTGAGGACTACTGCCCGGCTGCCGGTTTTGCCTGGGGGGCGGAGGGGGATTTGCATGACCACGCCGACGCCGGGCTCATAGTCGCAGATGGTGAATCTTGGGTCGCTCAGGAAATCTTCGCGGATCGGGGTGGGGAGGGAGACGAGGACTTCGAGCGCGTGCGACTGGACGGATTCGTCCAGGGCGAAGGCGGCGAGCCAATGTTCGATCTGCTGTCGCATGGCAGTTGGAGTATAGGGGCCTATTGGAACTTGATGCCCGCGAATTCCTTTTGCTGGGAGTCGAGCAGCTTTTGATTTCCTGTGCCGGTGTGGATGACGAGCCGGTAGTGGAGGCGCTTTTCCTGGTTTGGGGCGATGGACCAGTTGCCTTTCATGGAGGGGGAGGGGCTGATCATGCCCTGCCCGTCGACGCGCCAGAGTGGGGGGAAGTCGAAGTTTTGCGGGTGGGCAAGGACGGCGATGCCGTAGGGCTTGCCGTCGTAGGTGTTGGAGACGTTGCACCACGCTGCGGACTTGTTGGCGGTGGCGGCGAGGCCTTTTTCGCCGTTGGAGTTGAGGTGGGTGTGGTTGGGCATTTCGTTCATGCGGATCGATAGGCCGCCGAAATCGAACTTGCCGATTTCGACCTGCTTGCCTTTGGCGCGGAGGGTCCAGTCGAAGTCGATGCGGTAGAACTCGGGGGAGTCGATCTGGTAGACGGTGATTTTTTGTTCTTCGTCGCAGACGGTTGCGCCGTCGGGGCCGGTCCAGTTGGTGAGCGTGCGGGCGCTGACGTGATCGGGGGCCTCTTCGACGTCGAGAAGTTGTTTGAAGTGCTGGCGGTATTCTTTTTTGTCTTCCCAGAAGTCGAGTTTGTTGACGTCGTGGAGGCCGGTGAAGATGCCGTGCTGCCAGGGGTGGTCGGGCGGGGTGTTTTGGGTGAGGACGATCTGGGCCGCAGGATCTTTGACGGGGTGGAGGTAGGGGCGGAGATCGGGGTCAATAACGTAGGTCACGAGCTCAGTCATCTCTTCCTTGCCGGGAAGTTTGGCCTTGATGACGATCTTCTTGTCGGCGATGTCGAGGCGGACTTTTTTCTGCTTGTCGTCCTGCGGCGGGTTGAAGACGTACCAGATCAGATTGCGGAAGTCGGATTCGGAGAGGGATTCGAAGCCCTCGGGCATCACGGACTGGGGGGTGGTGCGCTTTTCCTTGATGTCTTTAAGGGCGACGGTGACTTCGCCTTGCGCGTTAATCAATTTCAGGTGGTCGGGGGTGTCTTCGATGAGGCGGCCGGTTACGAGGCTGCTGTCCTTGAGTTCGACGATGGTGTTTTCGTAGCCGGTGCCGACGATGAGGTTGGGGTCGAGGATGTTGGAGAGGAGGGCGTCGATGCTGGCGCGGCCGGAGCCGCTGAGGTCGGGGCCGACTTTGCCGCCTTCGCCGTAGAAGGTGTGGCAGGCGATGCAATTTTTCTGCATGACTTCCTTACCAGCGGCGAGATCGACCGGGCCGTTGAAGACGGTGGGGCGGCGGGCGGCGATGAGCTTGATCTTTTCCTCGTTGGTGGGGTTGTAGGCGCCGATGGTTTTGGGGAGGAGCTCCTTGATGCGCTTGTCGTTTTGATTGGCGAGATTGCGGACGGCGGTGAGGGTGATGTCGGAGCGGTCGACGATTTTGCGCTCGACGCCGGTGAGGAGGCTGCGGCCCCAGGGGGCTTTGGTGGCGAGGACTTCGGAGGCGGCGCGGCGGGTTTCGGGAGAGAGTTTTGGCCAGGCTTTGACGAGGTCTTCGCCGAGAGCATCGTCGCCCTGATCGGTGAGGGCGCGAACGGTTTCGAGTTTCAGCGCGTCGGGGGCGCTGGTGTCGAGGAGGGAGAGAAGAGCGGCGCGGATGGCGTCGCCTTTGAGGTTGCGGGCGAAGCGGATGGCGGTGAGGCGATCGGTTTCGGTGGCCTTGGGGTCGTTGATTTTGGCGATGATCTGGGCGGCGGCCTTGTCGCTGCCCCAGGCGGCGGCGAGCTGGCGGGCGCGATCGGCGACGGCCGGTTCTTTACTGGAGGTGAGCTTGGTGAGGATGTCGTCGGTGAAGGAGGTGGGACGGGGGAGGGCGGCGCGGCCGGCATTTTTCTTCCAGTCGAGGAGGCCTTCGACAGCGGCGGCGGCGAGGGCGGGATTCTTGTCGGCCATGGCGTCGATGAAGGCGGCGGCCTGGTTCATGCGGTCGGGGTCGTTGGTGTCCCAGATGCGGCGCATGGTGCGCTGGATGAGATTGGCTTCGGCGGCGAAGGGATCGGTGGCGGCGGCCGGCAGTGCAGCGGGAGCGGCGAGGATGTTGCCGAGGGGGGCCGGTGCTTGCGTTCTTTGGGGTGGCGTTCCGTGTTGCAGAAGCCAGTCAAAGATGGGCTTGGGATCAGAGGCAACTTTGGCTTCGGCGGCGCGCCAGATGAGGAAGGGGAGGTTGGGATCGGTGTCGGCGCCTTTCTGCTGGAGGAGGGTGCCGAGGATGGGGATGGTGTCGCCTTCGGAGAGTTTTCGGGCGGCGACGGCCACCCCGGCGCGAACGGTGGGGTCGGGGTCTTTGGCTAGTTTCAGGAGTCGGTCGAGGGCTTTTGCGCCGGAGTCGCCGCGCTCGGCGGTGAAGCGGGCGGCCCAGGTGCGGATGGCCGGTTCTTTGTCAGTGAGGAGGGCGTCAAGGGCGGCGTCGTCGAGGAGGTTGGCGCTGCCGAGGGTCCAGAGGGCGGCCATGCGGGTTTCGAGGGTTTTGCCGTTTGCGAGCAGGTCGTTGATGGGGGCGGCGGCTTTGGTGTTGCGTTCGGTGAGGAGGCGCTGGGCGGTGCGGCGCTGCCAGATATTGGGATGGGCGAGGAGGGCGACGAGTTGCTCATCCGTTGATTTGGCGAGATCCATCTTGTCGGGAGGAGCAAGGATCTTTTTGCCTTTGTCGGCTCCGGTGTAGACCACGCGCCAGATTCGGCCGCGTTCACGATCGAGGTCGGGGGCGTGGGAGTTTTGATAGCAGGGGTATTTGTCGCACCAGTCCATGACCCAGAGTGCGCCGTCGGGGCCGACCTGTTCGCTGACGGGGCGGAACCAACCGTTGTGGGCTTCGAGGAATTCGCCGGCGTCGGCGGGTTTGCGGCCGTCGGAGGCGATGAAGGAGGAGCCGTTGGGGCGCAGGATGTCGTGGTCGAGGCAGTTACCGTGGATGTTGCCCATGAAGACGGTGCCGCGGTACTCCTCGGGGAACATGTCGCCCTGGTAGACGTTGATGCCGCCGTAGGCGGCGCGGAAATGTTTGTGGTCGTTGATGCTTTTCAGGAGCTCGTAGGTGTATTTGACGTTGGGCTGGCCGCCCTGGCGGACGTAGACGCCGCCGGGCTGGACGTGCCAGAGATGGTCGACGACGCAGGCGCTGACGAAGGCGTTGCCGTAGCGGTCGAAGTCGACGCCCCACTGGTTGGAGACGCCGTCGGAGAATATCTCGATTTTCTTTTTGATGGGATTGTAGCGGGCGACGACGGCGTCCATGTCCAGGCCGGGATCGGCGGGATTGGCTGGATCTTTCACTTTCGAATGGGTGAAGACGCCTTCAGTGAAATACATCCAGCCGTCGGGGCCCCAGCAGAAGCTGTTGAGGAGTTCGTGGCGGTCCTGCATACCGAATCCGGTGAGGACGGTTTTGCGTTCGCCGGCTTTGGTTTGGCCGTTTTCTTCGATGATGGGATAGAAGTAGAGATCGGGGGCCTGTCCGACGTAGACGCCGCTGTTGCCGAGGACGATGCCGGTGGCGAGGGAGAGGCCGTCGGCGAAAATCGTCATCTTGTCGGCCTTGCCGTCGCCGTCGGTGTCTTCGAGGATTTTCACGACGTCGCGGCCTTTTTCGCCTTTCTTGGCGCCGTCGGGATATTCGATGAGCTCGACGACCCAGAGGCGGCCGCGTTCGTCCCAGCTCATGGCGACGGGATTTTTGATCATGGGCTCGGCCGCGAATAGGCGGACTTCGAAGCCTTCTGGGACGACGAACTTTTTCTCGGATTCCTCGGGAGAGAGGGCTGGGGATGGGTCGGGGGCGTAGGGGTTGTCGGGCTTGCCTTCGGTGGCGGAGCCGTTTTTCTTGTCGGCGGCGAAGAGGGTGGTGGCGAGGAGCAGGGAGGCGATGAGGATTTGCCAGGTTTTCGTTTGGCGATGCGCGGCGCGATTGGGAGTCATGTTGATTCCTGTTGAGAGACTGGCGATGCACCGTTCGTACAGATTTGGCGAGCGGGGCGTTGTTTGGGGGGTGATTCTATGGCGGGTGGAAGGGGGTGCAACGTCGTGGGATGGGGGTTTTTTTTGTGCGCGCACGTGCGCAAATCGTGTTGCGCCCGCTTTGGCGACAGGGCGGAGAACTCAAGTGGTTTTGCGGCCGTGGTTTGTGGCGTTGAGGGGGGTGTCGAGGGGCGAAATAAACCGACCACCAACCGACCACTAACCGACCTGTGACCGACCACCAACCGACCATCAAACGACCTGTGACCGACTAGCAAACGACTACTAATCGACCACCAACCGACCGCGCGGGGGAATGCGGATTTAAGAGTGCAGAAGGCAGAATGGCGGGCGGATTTTGGCGTGGAGGTGCGCGCGCAAATTGTGTTTGGGCTGGCTGAACTTGTGGGTGGGAAATTCAAGTGTTGGTGTGGCCGATGTTTGTGTTGGACGGGAAGATTTTTTGTCGTCGAAAAAGCGACCCCAAAGCGGTATCGAAGGGGGCCTCCAACCTCCCTCGAATCTCCCCAAACCGGCGTAAAATCTCCCCGTTTTGACCCTCGAATCGCCCCCTTTCGACTTGCTGCGCTGTGCTCAAGACGACGTGGTGCCTGAGACTTGAAACTGGAGACTGATAACTGGAGGAGGAGGGGAGAAGACTCACCGCAGAGACGCCGAGACGCTGAGAAATGCGCGGAGAGCGAACTGCTGGTTGGGTCGATTTGGTGCTTTGGGTGGTGGATGACTTCCCACATTGGATGGTCCCTCCTGCTTTTCCTCCTGATCTTTAATACTTAACATAAAGCTATCAAGTTCGGGAGGGGGTGTCAATCAAATTTTGATTATTTTTGGCCGTGGGCCATCCGGATGAGGTGAGATTCCTGACGCGGGACGTGCTTCGATTGGCGGTGTGATCTAGCGGGATCCCGTTGGGAACTGCTGGGGGTGCTCTCATTGTTTTTGAAGAGAAGTGCGGACTTCCAGCGGGCTTTTGTTGCCGGCGCCGTGGAAAAACAGGAAACGGGTTTGGGGCTGGAGGGGTGGGAGGGAGATCGTGGCGTCGACAAATCCGGCTGCGTGGATGGTCAGTGCGACGCCAGTGGTGTGGACCGAGTGCGTCTCCCATATCCGGGTGATGGTCGCGTCGGCTGGTACTGTGACCGGTAAGACGGCCGAGCCAGTTGCGTCTGCGTTCACGAGCGCTGGCGAGTTTGATCCCATCGGGCTGTCGATCCATTGAATAGTCGCATTGGGGATCGGAATCTGGGCGCCGCTCTGTGTTACTACGAGGTGAACTGTAAGCCGGCGTATTCCAGTTGAGTATCTTCTTACTTTTTGATCGAGCAGGATCAGGATCACGCAAAGCGCTGCGATGGCCAGATAGATTCGGTGCTTGCGGGACAGGCGGCGCTTCTTGCCGCTGGCGTAGTTGAGCGGAAGTGGATCGCGAGGATTGGGAGGGGTCGCGGTCATGAATATTGATAGTCTCGCTCGATGTTTCCCTGCATCATAGTGTTCGCAGCTTGAATGGAGGTACGTGCGGACGAATTCAGCGATTTTGCCCAGGGACAAGTCCCTGGGTGGATCTACTGCGGACGTTGGGAGATTGGCGGACGGTGGACGTAGATCCTTCGGCGCTGCGCTTCTCAGGATGACAGCGATTCCAATGCGTCGCATGCTGCCTCTATGCCATTCTCTTTTCGTACTTCGTCGCCGATCTCTGATGCTCGCTGGGTGTACGTTGGGTTTTCGAGCAACTGGCGTAACTCTTTCACCACACGGGGTGGGATGTAGCGGTGGCGGGGGAGGGTGCGGGCGATGCCGAGGCGGGTGGCTCTGGCGGCGTTGTCGGGTTGGTCCCAGGCGCAGGGCATGATGAGGGTGGGGCGGCCGGAGTGCATGGCGAGGCCGGTGGTGCCTATGCCGCCGTGGTGGACTGTGACGGCGGCGCGGGGGAAGAGTTTGGAGTAGGGGGCGTAGTCGAAGGCGACGATGTTGCTCGGGAGCGCGGGGAGTTTGTTCTTGTGGTCTTTCAGGATGAGGACGGCTCGGCGATTCAGTTGTTTTGCGGCGGTGATGCTGTGTTCGAAGAACTGCTGGCTATCGGTGGAGATGGCCGAGCCGAGGGTGAAGACGATTGGGGGTGGGCCGTCATCGAGGAACTGGGATAGGGCGGGGGGAAGGCCGGCGGTGTTGTCGTCGAAAAGGGGGAAGCCGGTGACGATGCTCTGTTTTGGCCAGTCGGGTTGTTTGTCGGCGAGGAGTTTTGAGAAGGGGGCGAGGACGAGCGATGGGGAGTGGGTGTCGGAGAGTGGGTTTGCTTCTTTTGTGGGGGGCAGGCCGAGCTCGGCGCGTAATTGGTACCAGGGGTTGGCGAGGAAGCGGGTGATGCGCTTGCCGAGATAGAAGAGCGGGGACCAGAAGAGGGGGCCGAGGAAGCGGAGTTGTTTGGAGAGGGCTGGTGCGAGGGGAAAGATGGAGGGGTCGTGGGTGGAGAAGAAGCCGAGGGGGACGAGCATGGTGGAGGCCCAGGGGATGGCGGTTTTTTCGGCAACGAGACGGGTGACGTAGGCGGTGAGCGGGTGGGAGACCAGGAGGTCTGCGCCCTGGGCGGCGGCGCGGGTGTCTTCGTAGGATTCGCGCAAGGCGGAAAAGAGGAGCTCTCGAACGACGTGAATCAGGCCGAAGCGGCCGGTCATGCGGCGCATGATGACGGGGTCGGCGAGCCGGTCGGCGTTGGGGCGGATGGTGCGGAAGGCGAGGCCGAGGGATTCGATCTTTTGGCGGTAGCATTCACTGGTGGCGAGGACGGGCTCGTGGCCGCGCGCTTGCAGGCCAAGGGCGATGGCGATGAAGGGGTGGAGGTCGCCCAGGGAGCCGAACGCGGTGAGGACGATGCGGCGCGATTTGGCAGATGGTCGCTGAAGCGACCACGCCGCGGGAGGAATTTCGGGAGCTTGGTGCGACGTCTACTTTTCTCCTTTTTTCACATCGGTCTTCGCTCCGGCGGCTGGTTCCTTGTAGTGGTAGATGTAGTCGAGGAGCTGTTCGTTGAAGGGTGTTTCAGAGGTCTCCATGTTGTTGCCGATGACGATGACCCGCCCTTTGCCGAACGGGACGCCCGCGGCGACGATGGCTTCGGTGTTGTCGCCATTGCCGCTGCGGTAATAGATGATCGAGTTCTCCGGGACTGTGTAGAGGTTGCATGAGTTGAACGAATCACGGAGCGGATTGGTCATGAGCCCCGCTGACTGGACTGCGGCGGCGAGGTCCTTGGGAATGGCGGTCAACTGGCGGGCGTCCTTCAGAATGATGGTTATTTTAAACAGCTTTTCGAGGAACTTCGCGGGATCGCCGTGGTGCTGTTCGAAGATGACCAGATCGCCGCCCTCACCGACGAATCTGCGGACGTTGGCCTCGACTTTGTCGGTCAGATCGGCTGGCGGGGTTTCGCCAAGATATTCATTGCCAAAGACGAGGATGCCTACTCCGGCGAGTCCATTTGGGTTTGCGAGCAGTTCGATGGCTTCGCGCCGGCCCAAGGCGCGAAAACCGTCCTTGCCGATTTTGCGGAATACTTCTTCCTCGCGGCCGGTGCCGGGGAAGTACACGACGGATCGGCTACGCGGATGATTGCCGGTTGATATTGACGCAGCGCCACCGGCCGACTCAGGCGCGGCGAGGACCAGGGCGCTTCGCTTTTCGAGCTTTGCGCGGGCCAGGCCGTTCAATTTTGGATCGGCCTGGGCTTTTGCATACCACGAGGCAGCGCGGCGCTTGAGGGCGGTCCTGGAGTGTCCTGTTTCCCTTTCGGACAGATCCCACCAAAGATCGCCGACGGCAACTTCTGCGGCTGACTGGTCGGGGTTGGCCAGATCAGCGGTAGCGGCCTGGCGAAACAGTGCATTCGAACCTTTGCCGATCGCGGGCAAACCTGCTGTCCAGTTGGCCAGGCCAAGGCATTGATAGCGGCCGAGGATGTAAGAAGCCTCGGTGTCATCGGGATTCTTTTCGAGTTTCGCCTGCGCGGCTTTTGCGTGGACGGATTCGGTCTGGAGGTTTTTTAGTTCGGTTGTGGCAGACTGTACGAGATTTCGCAGAGGCAGATCTTTGGAAGTTTGCGCTGCGGTTTCCGCGATGGCGAGGGCGCGAAGCGCCATGTCGAATTTTTGCGCCTCGCCGGACTTGTGGGCAAAGGCCAGCGCGGCATCGCCGGGGCTTTTCGCTGCCGCGGCAGATTGCGTAGTCAATACGGCCTTGCGAAGCCACTGGAGCGCCAAGTCATCGCCATCCATGGCGAAACTCTCGGACAGTTTTGCAGCGGCTTTGATTGCGACGTCGGCGTCGCCGGCACCGGCGGCGAGATCGCCGCTCCTTTTGAGCAGAACGTAGAGCGTGGCGGGTTCGTCCTGGGAGGTGGCGGCCGCATCGAGCATTTTGGCTGCGGCGGCATCGCGCTCGTCAGGTGTTTCCTTATCGTGGTTGCCGAATACGTCACGGACATTTTTCTCGGCTTTGGTTTGGGCGGCGGCATCGGGGACGACGGCGCGCGGTGCAGGCGCGTCATCGGCCGCTTGGACCAGAGCAGCGCAATAGCAGAGACTGACCATCAGGATGAGGAATTGGCGCGCTGTGGGTCGAGTGGATGGTTCCCGGGCGTGCATGCTTGCTCCTGGTGTGGACGTGTCGACGAAGACTAACCGGTCGGGGGGTTGCAGACAACGCGGCCGGGTTAGTTTCGATTGGCAGCGGGGAGAGAGCGACGCCAGCCCTGGCGGAGCCATGTTTGTAGTTGATTTACCACTTTGGCCTGGTCGGGGTGTTCGGCGACGTTGATGTTTTCTTCGGGGTCCTGGCGGTGGTCGTAGAGTTCGAGGCGTTCGAATTTTTGGCCGGGGACGGTCCAGTCTACGAAGCGGTAGCGGTCGGTGACGAGGGAATGGCCCATGCCGTCGCCTTGCTGAGGGATGTGGCGGGGGGATTGGCTGAAGGCGGCGCGCTTCCATTCCTTTTCGGGTTGCTTCAGGAGGGGGACGAGGCTGGTGCCTTCCAATGTGGCGGGGGCAGGGACGCTGCAGAGCTCGCAGAGGGAGGGATAGATGTCGACGAACTCGACGAGGCCATCGGCGCGGCGGCCAATGGGATGGCCGGGGGCGCTGATGATGAGTGGGGCGTAGGTGGCATGCTCGTAGTTGGTTTGTTTGCACCAGAGGCCGTGGTCGCCGAGGTGCCAGCCGTTGGTCGCCCCAGAGGACGATGATGGTGTTGTCGCGGAGGCCGAGGCGGTCTAGCTCGTTGATCACCTTGCCGACTTGTGCGTCGGCGAAACTTACGCAGGCGTAGTAGCCGTGGGTGAGGGCGAGGGCCTGATCTGGCGTGAGAGGGCCTTCTCTTGGGATGCCGTCGTAGGCGCGGAGCTCGCCCCAGGCTGTGGCGGCGAATTTTGGTGCGCCGGTTGGCATCTCGGGGTTGTCGGCGGGTTTGAATTGGGCGGGTTTGTAGAGATCCCAATATCGGTCAGGGGCGACCATGGGGAGGTGGGGCTTGTGAAAGCCGACGGCGAGGAAGAAGGGTTGGCCGTGGGCGGCGGCGTCGTTCAAGACGCCGAGGCGGGCGATGGCGTGGTCGGCGATCTTGCCGTCCTGGAGGCTGTTGTCAGGGACTTTGGGGGAGGCCCATGGTTTGAGGCGCTGGCCGGGCACGGGGTTGGCGGCGGGGAGGGGTTCTTCGGTCTCGCCATTTTCAACGGCGCTGATCCAGGTGGGGATGCTCCAGGAGGGTTTGTCGTCGAGATTGGTGTGGAAGACCTTGCCCATGGCCTCGGTGTGATAGCCGGCGTTTTTGAATTGTTGAGGGAGGGTGATGGTGTTGGGGAGGTTGTCGCGGAAGTAGGTCTTGAGATCGTAGCAGCGGGTGGTGTCGGGGCGGAGGCCGGTGAGGACGGAGGTGCGCGAGGGGTTGCAGAGGGCCTGCTGGCAGTAGGCGCGACTGAAGGAGATGGAGCGGGAGGCGAGCTTGTCGATGTTGGGGGTGATGGCGATTTTGTCGCCGTAGCAGCCGAGGGCGGGGCGGAGATCGTCGACGACGATGAAGAGGACGTTGTAGGGCTGGGCGACTTTTGGGACTACGACCGTTTGCGGCGGAGTTTGCGGCGTGGTGGCTACTTCGGGAATGCGGCGAGTTGGTGGGGTGACGCCCTGGTTGGCGCGGTGCGGCGGTTCTTTGCCTCGGGCGTGCTGGAAGGGG
>JBBRHH010000130.1:0-12260 GCA_038222915.1 Tepidisphaerales bacterium | reverse complement strand
CTTCATGGCCTTCGCCGCCTGGTCCCGCTCCGCCTCCCGTTCCCTGCCCAGCCGCTCGGTCAGACATTCCACGTGTTTGGCGCTGATTGAGAACTCGGCAAGCCGTTCCAGCGATTCGCTGGCCTTTTCAAAGGACCGCCCGTTGCCTCCGGCATACTCGATCTTCTGCAGCAGGCCCGGACTGTACCCCTCGCCGGATAACTTCAGCCGCTCATCCTGCAGGGAAAAAAATCCGCCGGCAGCGACTGCAACGGCGGGCCGCGCGTTCAAATTCCACTTTCCCTCTTCGCGTCAGCAACTCCCGCTTTTCCAACTCCGCCTTCTCCGGCTCCTTGCAAGCCACCGGCCCACCACAGAACGGACAATCAACCTCGGCGCCGGGATCGGCCGTGTCGTCCGCCTCCATGTGCTCTTCCAAAAGTCGGCAGGTCAGGCGATCGCCCAAATTGCAGGCCCGCTCCTCCCGATCCACGAATGTGACCAGGCCGTTCTGACCATCACTGCCCAGCATCTGATCGAATGCTCGCCCGGCCTCATCCTGAAACTCCTGACGCCGCTTGACCAGTTCGTCTCTGCTGATTCGAGACATAATGGATCCTCCATGATCGTGTGTGCAATCCGTCAACACGAAATCTGTCGCCGCAGTCGTTATTATGCCCCAGTCCGCCACACGCAACAACGCTCGTGCACCCCACCTCACCCCCCTCCTTGCCCACTTCTCCACCCCCCCATATAGTCACCCTCCCGGCCGAACCCCGGGGTAAAACCATATGAGCAATTATTTCCGCAAAAACCAGCGCAAACTCCTCGCGGTCTTCGGCGTCCTGCTGATGATCACCTTCGTCGTCTCACTCGGCCAGAACAACGGCCCCAGCAGCGGCCGCGGCGACCCCGTCGTCGGCACCTGGACCGGCGGCGAAATCCACCAAAGCGAATACAACCACGCCCAGCGCGAATGGGAACAACTCTCCGACAAAATGCGGCTCCCCAAGGAATACCGCTACATGCCCGTTGCCGCCCTCGTCGTCGGCGAAAACTTCCGCAAGATCGACGCCATCACCTTCCTGCTCCTCGTCAAAGAAGCCAAAAAGATGAACGTCAAGGTGCCATCTAAGGAAGTCTCCGAGATGGCCACCCTCATCCAGCTCTCCCCCGACCCGGACGCCCAGGAGTTCCAGCTTCAAGCCATCACCGATCTCCTCCTCATCCAGCGCTCGCTCACCCAGGTCATGAGCGCCATCAAAGTCAGCGAGCCCGTCGCCATCCAGCGCGCAAGCGCCGATGCCGCCCTCATCAGCGTCAACCTGGTCGACTTGAGCGCCGATCAATTCAAGGCCGACCACCCCACCACCGCCCCGACAACGTCTCCCACGACGACCACCTCCGCCACCACCGTCCCGTCCGTCCCTACCGGCCCCATCACCCTCTTCGCCTCCCGCGCCACCACCTTCCCAACCCTCGTCGAGGCCTCCTCCCCAACCCCCACCGCCGAAGAAACCGCCCTCTTCAATAAGTTCAAGGACGTCGAACCCGACAAGATCGACTACACCGCCGATCCCTTCGGCTTCGCCTACAAACACCCCAATCGCATAAAATTCGACAGCATTTTCGTCTCCTCCTACGACGTAGAAAACCAGATCGTCGTCCCCGAACTCGCCCTCTATCGCGAGTTCCGCGACCACGCCGTCGACTACCCCGCCACCCAGCCCACCACCGTCCCCGCATCCACCCAGGCCACCTCCACCCAGTCCGCCGCGACCGGCCCTTCAACCCGTGACGTCGCCACCACCGGCCCGACCACACGCGGCTCCCGCCCAACCGTCTTCGCCGACGTCCGCGCTGAAATGGAAAAGAAGCTCAAGGAACAGTTCGCGCGAATCATCCTCGAAGAAATCCGCAAGGACATCGCCAGCCAGCTCAACACCGATTACCAGGTCTACGCCGAAGCTCAGAAATCCGGCAAACCCTCCGTCTCATCCCTCGGCGTCCCTTACAACACCTACGAGTACATGCAGGAAGTCGCCAAGCACATCGAAAACCTTTACGGCACAGGCGGCAAATACGCCAAGCTCTATCACGACAAGTTCTACTCCAGCCCACTCGACGCCAAGGAACAATACACCGGCAAGACCTTCGACATCTTCCCCACTCCCAACAGTCGATCCGACCAGTGGTTCACCGGCAAGGACCTTGAGGCGATCAAGCCCACCCGTCCCGACGGCCCTGGCATCGGTTCGTCGGTCATGCCCCCCACGTACACCCCCTTCCCCACTTACGCGATGACCGCCGCCGACGCGTTCTTGAATGACGATCAGCGAAAGACCCTGAAAGACCAGCACATTCAGCCGCTCACGCTCTGGCAACCCTCCCAGCCCCTCTACGACGCCAAGCACGTCTACTACTTCCGCCTCTCCAACGCCGATCCGGCCCACACCCCGCCCATCGCCGAAATCCTTCCCCGCGTACGCGATGACGCCCGCACTCTCGCGGCCTACGAAAAGGCCGAAGCCCAGGCCAACAAGCTCGTCCCCACCGCCCGCGAGCTCGGCCTCCAGCAGGCCGCCAACCAGCTCACCCCCAACGCCCACCTCATCTTCGTCGGCCCATTCCACAAGGAATCCGACGCACGCGATCCCCTTGCAGGCTACGGCTTCCTCGGCTTCGACCTCCCCGAGCCGGCCAAGCAAAAGTTCATCGATGAAGCCTTCAAACTCCTCGACGACCACGCAACCAATCCCACCGGCCGCGCAGTCCGCGCCATCCCGCTACCCAGTGTAGGCCGCGTCGTAGTCGCCGAACTCGACACGCCCCGCACATCACTGCTGACCAGCGGCGATCATTACGCGACAGAACTGGAAAAAGCCCAGCGCGCCATCCTCGTCCAGCGCATGCAGCCGATCATGCAGCAGTGGCTGCTCCCAAGCGCCGTCGATCAGCGCACAGGCTTCAAAGGCACCGACATCAAGCACGACGACAAACCCCAATACAACACCAACCCATTGCCGTTCTGATCATCAACCCCACAAAAAAAGCAGACATAACACTGGCAGGATCGAATCCATCGGCTTGACAACCCCCATCAGTCCGTTAGATTCTACCCCCCGCGAAACCACGCGCCATTAGCTCAATTGGCAGAGCAGCTGACTCCTAATCAGCGGGTTCCAGTTTCAAGTCCTGGATGGCGCATTTCCACCCGAACCTCGGCACACGCCGGGGTTTATTTGCTTGAGAACGTCACCCCGCCCCTTTCAATTTTGCCGCAACTTTCACCGCGATTTTCCGAACCTGCTCGTCCGGATCAGCCAGCGCCTTCTCCAGCGCCCCCCGCGCCGGCCGCGCCCCACCCCCAAGTTCATTCAACAGACTCGCCGCCCGCCGCCGCATCTCAACGCCGTTCGTCTGATCCAATCCCTTCGCAATAAACACCGCTGCCCCGTTCCCCATATGCCGCAGCGCATTGGTCACCGCCTCCGCAATATACTCCCCCTTATCCCCCAGCAGCGCCACCAGAGTCGGCGCGGCCATCGCTGGTTCCGCCGCAATCTTGTCCAGCGCCCCAATCGCGTAATAACGAATCTCGTTGTTCACATCCCCGAGCGCCCGCAGCAAAATCGGCGTAGCCCGCCGCGCGTCCGGCCCCAGTATTCCAATCAGTTCCACCGCCCGCCGCCGCACCACCGTCTTCTGATCCCGCGCCTGCGCCTCAATCAACGGCATCCAGATATCCCCCGCCCCGTCAATCCGAACAATCGCCCGCGCCGCCTCCCATCCCGCCAGGTCCTGCGCGTTCTCGTATCCATCCCGAGCCGCAGCCAGCAGTGAAGGAACCGTCTTGGAAGCCGCCTTCCCCATCCGCCCCAGCGCTACCGCAGCCGCCCGCCGCGTCAGATCATCCTTGTCCACATCGATCACCTTCACCAGCCGCACCACAACCTCGTCCGAACTCTCCTTCTTCTCCCCAAGAATCCGCGCCGCCTGAATCCGCAGCGCAGCGTCCTCCGAATCCAGTGCCTCCAAAACCTCCCCTGTCGGCCTCCCCGCTAGTGAAGCCACCACCTTCTCCGCAGGCTGCGTCGCCGCATCCCACCGCCGATGAGGCTCGCGCAGATTCCCCCGCACCGTCCATACCGCCAACTCCTTCGGCTTCCGTCGGCACGGAATCGCCACATCCTTCCCATCCAGAAGCGCCTTGCAGCACTCCACCAGTTTCTCAACGCTTCCCGTATACGCGCAATTAAAATCGTAATGCGAAGCGGTGTAAGCAATCCGCCACCACCCGGTATCCCGCTCCAAGTTGCTCACATACCAAAGCCCCCGCAACAGCGCAATCCCCCGGCCATACTGGTCCGGCCCAAACACCACCGCCTCATCCCCTTCGGCCATCTCCTTCAACTCCTCCGGCAGCTTCCCATCCCCACTCAAAATGTGCTTGTAACTCTCCGCCGGACTCCCCTGAATCACTTCCACCAATCGATACCGCACCGCCCGCCGCTCAGGATCAATCCAGTCAATCCGATAAAGCCCGGCCGTCCGAAACTCCAAAACCAGCCGGGGCAAAGTCAATTTCTGCGCTGGCATGTCGATGTACGCATCAGCGGAATGAATCCAACCGAAGCAAGCCAGGAAAAGCCCCATGCGCAAAGTGAATGCAAAACAATCGCGCATGGAATCCTCCGACTCAACAACGACACTATTGGCAGCATCAACGCCGCAGACCGGGCAACTGATCCGGCGGCAGAAGCACGCGAATTGACCGGGCCACCCCTGCACTTCGCTCGACATACTTCTTCTTCTCCAACGTCAATACCATCTGATGCACCGAAGGTGGAGTGATCCCGAAATATTTCTGCATGTCCGCCTCGGCCGGCACTCGGCGATGCAACGTTGTGTAGTGGTGGATAAACGCCAGAAACTGCCCCTGGCGATCGGTCATCTTCCCCCCTTTCGGACCAAACGCCCCGGCCTTATCCAAACCGATCTTCCGCGCGACAAATTCCAATTCATCGCCCTGATCAAAGAAGAGTGCGCCCCGCAGCATTCGGTCATCGTGCAGCACCGCCCAGCCCCGGCCGTGTGCCTCGTCCATCTCGTCATCCCCATGCCACGTCCACTCAACGCCAGGCTTGCCATCGCGCTTCAGCAATCGATGGTCGATAAATCCTTGAACATGGCCAAATGCGAATTCACCTGAACGGTTGCTCCCAAATACGATAAAAAGGCGCAATCGCGTTCTCATCGGTTTGCGAATCCTCGCCATCGATTTCAACGATTCGCCAGCGACCGAGAATATCATTGAGTATTTCCGACATCACTCGAATAATATCGTTTGACGATAGAAGAGCCATGAAGCCAACCGCGCGTGATCACCGGCACGAACTGCTGATCTCCGGCCAGCAACTCCGCGAATTGCAACGGCAAACCTACAACATGGCCGAGGCTTTTGGCCTTGACCGAAAGATTGAAGCATACAAGGGAAAGCGTCCGCTTACGCTCTTCCGCTGGGACTTGGACTGCCTGATCGATGTGATCGAGTTCGCTCTGGAGGATGAGATCGATTATCCAGATAAGTCCTCACGGCAGTACCGTGCCCTCAGAAAACTCGGCGAACGCCTGCAAAAGGAATACGCGACCGTGTACCGTAAGGATGGTTGAAGGCGTTGCTGCGCGCTGTCAACCCGAACCAAATGACTTGCATCTACGCTCTGTCCGGCGGATCGACCCGCGGCTAATAGAGCAGGCGGATTTCAATCGTCCAATACAGTGCTCCGTCAGAATGACCCGTGATGGCAATGTTGACGCAATCCATTGCCTACGCGCCTACATGGACGTATACTCCTCCGTGTGACCAGCGAGGCCCGCAAAACACTCGCCGTAATCCGCGAATGCCTCGAAACGGATCGATATGCGCTCACCCTCCACTTCTCAGAACGGATGGAACAGCGAGGTCTCTTTTGGCCGGATG
Organism: Tepidisphaerales bacterium; assembly: GCA_038222915.1. GTDB lineage: Bacteria > Planctomycetota > Phycisphaerae > Tepidisphaerales > Tepidisphaeraceae > JBBRHH01. Next base: position 6,298 of record JBBRHH010000130.1, on the reverse strand, counting down.
TGGAGGCGGTCATCTACGATCCAGGCGATGTTCAGTCCCAGGGAATGGATGACTACAACCGTCCGAAGTGGATCATCAGCGGCGAAGCGGCAACGGGCGAGGAGATTGAAATCGTCTGCGCCGTTGAAATCGACGAAACCGAATTCATAACCCTTTATTGGGAGAACTAACCGATGGCCATCGCAACTCTAACGTCATGGAAGCCCGGCATGAACCTCCCGTATGTCATGTCATTCGGCGAAGGTCGCATGCTCGCCATCAATCTCCAGGCAACCTGGCTCAAGGCCGACCGCACCGGCAAACCTCTCCTGCTCCCTCCCGCGGTCCGCGCATTGGATCGCCTTCGCGCTGTCTTCGCAGCCCAGGAACAAATCACCCCAGGTTTCATCATCAGCCTGCGTGAAGCCATGGCGCTGACCCAGGCCGAGTTCGGTGAAAAGCTCGGCGTTTCAAAAATGACCGTCAGCCGCTGGGAATGCGGAACGATGCAGCCAGGCCGCGCAACGATTCCCGCAATTCTAAAGTTGCGTACAAGCGCGCAGCGCAACGGCGTCAAAATCGACGGAGTCAAGGGAACGAACAAACGTTCCCGCCGGGGCACCGCTTAATCCCGCACCCCCGCCGATACCATCTCCAGCACCCGCCGCAACCCATCATCCCCGCCCAGACTCCCCTCATTAAATGGCGTCCGCGCAATCGGCGACCACCCGTCCCGCGACCCGTCATACTTAAAATCCTGCGGCAGCCCGGTCAGCGCCGGATCATACTGCCCGTTATTCCCACCCATCTTGTAAATCACCAGGTCCAGCGACGGCACAACAAAAATCCCAAACCCCCCGGCCCCCGATTTATAAAACGCATCCGCCGGCGCACCCGCCACATGCTTGTCCGAGTTTTGCTCAAACTGCAAAGTAAACGGACAATGCGGATTGTAAACCGACGGCTTGTTGCACAGCTCAACATACTCCGCCGGCACAAGCTGCTTCTCCCCCCATTTCCCCTTGTGCAAGAGGCAATACCCAAACCGCATCGCATCCGTCGCATGCACCGCAATGCTCCCGGCCCCATTCGCGTGCGGCATGTCAAAATCCCCGCGATGCAGGCAATATCCCCAAGCCCCCCACCCCATCGGCTTGGCCAATCGATCCCGAATATAATCCTGCAACTCCATCCCCGTTACATGCCGCAGCACAATCGAAGCAATATGCGGCGCAGGCGAAGAATACGAATACCCCGCGCCCGGATCCGTCCACAGCGGCACCCGAATCGAAGACATGTCCAGATCCCGAATATTCTGGCCCGGCCCCGCCTTCAGCGCACTCGCCTTCCCCTTCACAACCCCCGTCGGCGAATTCCCCTCCCCGTTATACCCCGCCGTCATACACAGCAACTGTCCCAGCGTAATCTCGGCCTTCCGCGCATCATCCAGCGGCAACGCCTCTGGCAAAAACTTCTCCGTAAACACCTTCGTATCCAGCCCGTCCGGAATCTTGTCGTGAAACTCATGCAGCATGATCCCGCACGCGATGCTCGTATAAGCTTTCCCGGTCGAAGCCATATCCGGATTCGCATCGCGATGCGCGCGCCCGAAATATTTCTCAAACACCAGATACCCGTGCCGCACCACAATCAGCCCGCCGTTCTGCGAACAGCGCTGCGTGAAATCAAACGCCATCTCCAGTTGATGCAAATCCATCCCTCCCAGCTCGCGAACCTTCGCCGCGTCCGTCGCCGTCCGCCAGCCTCCCTCACTGTCCGGCGGCGGAAAATAATCCACCCCGCGCGCCAAGGCCGTCGCAACCAACACAAACACGATCACCAGAATTAATCGCATACCGTTCCATACGCGGCCATCGCCCCACAGTTGCCCTCTCCATCACGCCGCGCCGCTCCCCAACTCCTCCACAAATCGCGCAACCAGTTCCGCCGCCGGCAGCCGCCGAATCGCCCCAGTCCCCCCCAGTCCCCTCTCCCGCCCACAAAGACAAAAACTCCGCACGATCCAGCCTCCCCGCCGCATTCCGCATCGCCCGCGTCGCACCGTTCTGCCACGGAAACGGAAGCACCGCGTCTCCAAGCCCCTCCATCTCTCGAATAAATCGATTCGGCAACCCCCGGGCCGGCCTCCCCGAAAACGCCCGCGTCACCACCGTCTCCCCCACCCCCACACCCGCCAACACCAGATCCTTATAAACCTTCGCCGCTCCGGACTCCGGACACGGAATAAAAGCCGTCCCAATCTGCACTGCCGCCGCGCCCAGTCCAAGCATCTCCCGAATCTCGCCCCCGTTCCGAATCCCACCCGCCGCAATCACCGGGATCGCAACCGCCTTCACCGCCTGCGACAAAAGCTCGCGGACAGGAATCAGCGCATCCTCAAACCGCCCAAGAAACGTCCCCCGATGCGCCCCGGCCTCCGCCCCCTGCACCACCACCGCATCAAGGCCCGCATCCGCCACCGCCAAAACCTCCTCAACCGTCGTGGCCGTCCCCACAAGCTTCGTCCCCACCTCCCGCAGTGCCGCAATCTGCCCACGGCTCGGAATCCCAAACGTAAAACTGCACACCGCCACCCGCGCCGCAACCACCGCCGCAACCTGCTCGTCATAGTCCTCCGCTGGCGGCGAAGGAATCATCGGCGCACCGATCCCCAACTCACGATGATATTGCCCCAGCAAAGCCAGCACCGGCCCCGCATCCTGCTCCAGTGGCTCCGTCCGAGTAACAAATAAATTCACCGCAAACGCCGCATCAGTCATCTCCCGAACCCGCGCTATCTGCGTACAAATCGCCGCCGGCGAAAGATAAGCCCCGGCCAGCGACCCCAACCCGCCCGCATTACAAACCGCTGCCGCCAACTCCGACGTACCCACCCCGCCCATCGGCGAAAGAACAATCGGATACCGCGCACCAAACATCACTTCACCTCCGACCCGCCAACCCCCATCTTCCGGTTAAACGCCGCCGTCCCCTTCGGCGCGATCGTCAAATACTTCCACTCCTCCCCGGCTAAATGCTTGGCAATCAGCGCCACCTGGCTCGCATGCCACGCCATATGCGAACTCGCCCGCACCAGCGCCTTCAGCACCGTATGCGGCTCCCTGCGAATCGTCACCACCTTCGCCATGTCCGCATCCACCAACGCCTCAAGCGTCTCAAACAGACAACCCCAACCCCGCTCCCAGAGTTCCATCAACTCCGCGCGCGAAAGCGCCGTCTCCACAAACTCCGAATCCCGATCACGCGAAGGCTTCTCCCCATCGCTAATCAGAAAATCCGTAAACCGCGAAAGCAAATTCCCACCCACATGCTGCACGATCACGGCAACGCTATTCTGCCGAGGATTGATCTGCGCATGCAGCGCCTCATCCCCAACCTGCAGCATCGCCTTCTCAGCCATAGCCTTCGTCTTGCGAAACTCCTCCTCAAACGCACCAATCATCAGTCGCTCACGCATCGATCAACTCCAATCCCCCAAATAAGCACCATCCACAACTCAGTCACAAACCATCCAACCACGCAACACTTCTTAACTTGGCGAGCTTGGCGTTCTTGGCGGCAACGCATTTCCGAGTAGTCAAAGAGGCATCAGAAACTCCGTTTCGAAAATGACAAATCCTCAAATCTGAAATCCTCTCATCCCCGAACCATGGCCGCCAGTTTCAAAACCGTATTCCAATTCCGTGCCGTCCCCCGCGTCCCCAGCTTCCGTTCCATCAAAGCGAGCGTCAGCTTCGACCGCCCGATCCCAGCCGGATAAACCACATAAAGTTGCCTCCCCTCTGCCCGAATATTCTCCGGCCCAGCAAACGCCTCACGCAGCCCGGCCACCTCCTTCTCCGTCACTGCCTTCTTCAAAAAAGTAACCACAAGATGCCCCGGATCCCGCTCCGCCTCCTCCACAAACGGATTCCCCGCAACAATCCTTTCCCACTCCTTCACAGAGCGCACAAAATAATCGATCGGCCACCCAAATCGCCCCGCCGACTCCCGCTCCAAAACCTCCTCCAGCAAACCACCCGTCCCCGTCCCACCCCCAAACACCACATTCCCACTCTGCAGCAACGACCGCGCATCCAAAAATCCCAGCGCCCCAAACATCTCCCGCAGCGCCCCCATCGCCACCAGCTTGTTCCCCCCAACATTAATCCCGCGCAAAAGCGCGATCTGCTGCGCCATAAACACCACCTCCTTCACCGCACGCCAATACCCAGCGCGCCAACGCCAACCACCGCGCCACAGTCCGGACACCGCTCCGGCGTCGCCCGAAGGTCATACCCACACATGCTGCAGTGTCCAACCTTAATCGTACGTCCGTTCCATCGCCGCCAACCCCACACAAGCGGTGCAGCGGAAAAGACCAGCGTCAGAAACCAGAACGGAACAATGAACCGGCAGTAATGGCAGTATTGCATTACCGGCTCGGGCACCGAAGCGCTGAAGCTGACCCACTACACCCTCTACATGCAGGATTACGGCGGACCGGTCGGCTTTCGAATGACGCTCGCTCACCCGGATCGCGTCCAGGCCCTGATCGTACAAAACGCCGTCGCCCACAATGAAGACCTCGGCCCGCTATGGAAAACAAGACGCGCCTTCTGGGCCGACCGTACCGCGCATGAGGCGGCGCTGCGGGCCAACTTACTATCACTGGAAAGCACGCGAGCGCGTCACGTCGGAAGCGACCCCATGATCGAGAAATACGGTCCCAATCTCTGGGCCGACGAATACGCATTCCTCAACAAGCCAGGCGAGCCGGACATCCAGACCGATCTCTTCTACAACTACCGCACCAACGTGGAGTCCGACCCGAAGTGGCAGGCCTGGATGCAAAAGAACCAGCCGCGCCTACTGGTGCTATGGGGAAAATACGACCCATCGTTTGAGCTGACGGAGCCCGAGGCCTACCGCCGCGACGTCCCCAAGGCCAAAGTTCACGTCCTCGAAGCGGGCCACTTCGCCCTGGACACGGCCGCCGATGAAATGGCCAATCTCGTTCGCCGGTTCATGTCGAATCAACCGTAGGACAGTACACGCGTTCAGCTTCTCCCGTAAACCGGCACCAGCGCCCCGCGGGTAACTTTATTCTGCGGCGAGGCCAAAAACGCGATCGTCGCGGCCACCTCGGGCAGCTTCGGCCACGCCTCAAAGTTAGCACTGGGCATCGCCCGGCGATTGATCGGCGTATCCATGATCGACGGCACCACCGCATTGACCCAGATATTTTCCGCTGCCAGTTCTTCCGACAAACTGACCGTCAACGACGCCACAACTGCCTTGCTTGCCGCATAGGCCGACAACCCCGCCGTCGCGACCAGCGCCGGCTTGGCGGCAACATTCACAATCCGCCCGCCGTTATCAGAAAGACGAATCTTCTTGATCGCCTCGCGGCAACACAGAAAGCACGAAACGCCGTTGGTATCCTGCATCTGCTTCCACGTCACCAGTGAAGTCTCCCCGATTGGCCCCGCGGCAAACCCGCCCGCGACATGCACCGAGGCCCACAAAGACGGCAGCGAGCCATAAAACTTGCTGACCGCAACTTCATCCGTCAGGTCAGCGGGAAATTCAACGTGCACGCGTTCATGAACTACTCCAGCCGGCTGCCGCTGCGACGGAATATGAACCACCGCGCCGCCTTCGATCAATAGTTGCACAACCGCAGCCCCAAGCGCCCCGGTCCCGCCGGTCACGACAACGTGCCGATCGGAAAAGTCGAGATTGAGCATAACGTCAACTCCTGGCGTTCCGTTGATCGCAGCTCATCACGCTGACGGACGCCTCGCAACTACTTATACGCCGAAGGCGGCCTCGGAACGACGCCAAGCTCTTCATAATTAAAACCGCTCTCCAGCGGCTTGTACGTCCCGACAATGTCCACACTCCGCGTCGCGGTAATCGCAGATTCCATTCCCATCCCCCAATACGCGGCATTGATGATCAGCCGGCGCAATCCAGCATTTTCAAGATCCGTCCCACTCCCCATCGTCGATTGAAACACGCGGGCCGTCTTGCCCTCACTCGTCTGCCAGCTTTTGAACCACGCCACCGGCAGCGGTTCCAGTTTGGGGTTCGGCGCATCGTCGTGGTTTCGGCCCATGAGCGGCTGGCCCCAGACCAGCGCGGTGCAACCCGCGGGCAGGCTCCCGCCCTCTTTGTACGTTCGATAGACGTCCGAATTTCCCCAGATGTCGCTCACGCCGATCAGGATCGGATGGTCCTTCTGTTCCGCGACAATCGTGCCGCGCGTTGAGTCTGCATGGTATCGGCCATGGTGGCTCATGAACGTCCCGCCCAG
>JBBRHH010000129.1:0-12305 GCA_038222915.1 Tepidisphaerales bacterium | reverse complement strand
GCGGTGGTCGCCAACATCGTCGACAAGAGCGGCGCCTGGTACAATTACAAGGCGATCCGTCTTGGCCAGGGCCGCGAGAACGCCAAGCAGTTCCTCTTTGAGAACAAGGACGTCGCCAAAGAAATTCACGACGCCGTCCTCGCCAGCAAGGGCCTGGTCGAAAGCAAGATGGTCTCGCCCGAGGCCGCTCTGGCGACCGCCGATGCCTGATCGGCACATATAGAGCTCGAAACCGCACTCGAAGGGCAATCCCGTTAAACCGGGATTGCCCTCTCTGCGATTATCCACCGCCGCCTCGCTCGCCGGGGTCCGGTTTGGACGATAAACTTGGTATGTTCGCTTCCCTATCGTCCCTGGAGACGTTTTCGATGCCCAGACCAACCGCCCGTCAACCTTCCGCACATATTCTGTTGTTCATTTGTGTCGCGCTCACATGGGCGATTGCCCCGTCTGCCCGCGCTGACGGCGGGCTCGTGAGAAAGTTGGGCGATCCCGCGCTCCTGCAGTTCAAAGGTTGCAAGGCTATGTCGGCCGAAAACGTGCGCGACCAGCTCAAGCGTGATTGGGAAGTTGAGGTCGCCGCCACTCCTTCGGCTCCGCTCGATGAATATCTGGCTGCGCTCCAGCGCCGCGTTCTGGCGGGTTATCAAGCGTGTGGTTTTGGCAATGCGAAAGTAGATGTTGCGACGACGCCGGATGCATCGGCGGTCGTCATCAACGTAGATGAAGGCCAGCGTTTTCTCGCCGGCGATATCAAGATCACCGGAACGAAGACCATCGAGACGGCCGTCATCATCAAGGAATTGACCGCGGCCCTTCCCGCCACTTCCTTTCCCGTCCAGCTCAACCCCTCGGCCGGCGTGATCACCATCGGCTACTGGCAGCAGAACGCCGAAAAGCCAAAGGCGGTGTGGGAAGTCGGAAAACCCGCCAGCTTCGATCCGGTCAGCCTGCGGGTCCTCCACCGCCAGGTTGTCGAAGCCTTCCTTCGCCACGGCTATTTCTGGCTCAAATGCGACGCTACGCCCGTCGTGGTCGACAACAAAGCCGTGTTGACGATTAATGTTGTCTCAGAAGGTCGGCCTGCCGAACTCGATCGCATCGAGATCGCCGGCGCAAAAAAGAACACTGCCACCGACATCACCCGATACCTAAAGCTTGAAAAAGGTACGATCATCGACCTCGCCCAGATGCGCGCTGCCCAGGAGAAACTCTGGAATTCAGGGCGTTTCATGCGGCACACCGTCTCGGCCGCCATCGACCGGAACAAGCCCGGCCACTGCTTCGTCCACCTCGAACTCGAAGAATGCGTCGAAGCGCCGCCGCTTAACACGCCCCTCAGCGCCGCTGAACTGACATTGCTGAAAACCTGCGACTGGCTCAACAAATTGCAGGACAATCCCGACGACCAGGTCGTCGCAGTCACCTCGGGCGACAACGACTTTCGCTTCGTCCTCGGCCACGATGGCGTCGCCATGACGCTCGGTCCAACCAAAGCCGCCACGCAACCCGCGATCAAGTCACCGGCTTCTGTCGTGATAACGCCAAAGGAGTTTGGAGTCGTCTCCACCGCATCGCATCGGAAGTTCGTCGCACATCCGCTCGCATCTGTATTGACGGTCTCGATGAACCTCGTGCCGATCTACAACGAACAGGCCGGCAAATCGAAGATGAATTTTTCAATGTCAGGCGGTTTTCAAACCAGCAACGCTGACGGCATGCCGCCATTCCGCCTGAACATCGGGGCCGCACCCGTCACGTTTGTCCAGGCCGCCCATCAACAAGACGCCACCGTCCAGATCAAGGATGGGCTGCTGGTCGTCACGTCCAAGGATCAGGTTTTGCGCGTCGACGCCACGACTGGCCGGCTCGTGCAATTGACCGACAGCACCCGATCCACCTCGATGACCGTCACCTCAGGCAGGGGCGCCCTGGCGGACGAGATCAAGAATCTCGAAGCGACCGCCGCAACCAACCTGTGCGATCCGAACCATCCCATCGCTTCCTTTGTCCCTTTCATCAGCGAACTGCTGACCTCCAGCAATTTTCTTACGGCAGGCGCATCTTCGGCACAGCAGCCAGCCCTTGCCAGTGCATTCCAAAAGATCCTTACGCCTTCCCTCTTTGCTCCGTTGGACGAACTTCCAACCGCGCCCGTTGTCGCACCGGCCGAGCGATTCCGCATTCCGTTCAATCCGGAAGTCGTGATCGGCAACGGCACCCTCGGCCAATTCGCCATGATTGGCGTCCCCTATTGCAACCAGCTTTTTGTTCGCAATTCCTGGACATGGACGCTCGCCCGCGAGTCGCTCAACGTGCTGACGGGCACAAACAAATACACCAACCGCGAAGTCGCCCGACTTTACAGTTCAGACGACATCGGCCCGCTCGGCTATCTGGCCGGGGCCAACCTGCTCACCTTCGCCGATCGCGATCTGGCCCGAGCTTTTGGCAAGAAGGGCCTCGATTCGCTCACCGTTGAATCGTTCCAGAAAGATTGCCGCGTCCTGTTTCAATCCGAGTCGATCGCTTCCCGGATCGTCCTCCAGTTCATTGCCAACGTTCGGCAGTTGAACGACGAAGAGGCAAAAGCACTCTCGACGGTCCTCAATCCAACGGTCTCAGAATTTGTCAGCGCAATGGCAGCGAAATCCAAACCCGCGGCGGAAAAGCCCACCCCGCAGGCGACGGCCGATTTTCTGAAAGACCTCTGGGAGGCATCCTTGAAACCCAAGGTCGAAGCCGCCCTTAAAACAATTGCCGACGCGCCGCAAAAACCCAACGGCAAGCCGTAGGTATAAGTGTCATGCAACCCACTTCGCTCCCCCTGCGGCTCGTCGCCATGTCGTTCCTCTTGTTCGCCGGTGTCGGCTGCTCCCACTTCAGCAACGACTGGAGCAATGCGGCCAAGCCGCTCCAGCCACAAGCCATCGACGGCCAATGGACCGGCACCTGGACCAGCGACGCCGGCCACGGCACCGACGATCTAAAATGCCTGCTCACGCCACAGGACGCAGGCCGGTACCTCGCCCAGTTTCACGCCGCCTATTGGTCGCTCTTCCACTTCGATGAAACGGTGACCCTCGTTCCCACAGGAAACAAAGACGGCCACCTCCTCGCCAGCGGCGACGCCGACCTGGGCCTATTTGCCGGCGGCCTCTACCACTACGAAGCCGACATCACGGCCGACCACTTCATCGCAACCTACACGTCCAGCGCCGATCATGGACGATTCGACCTTCATAGACAATCGCCCACCACAAAGCCGTAATTTGTGTATGCTTAGCCTCGACGCGCAGCCGAGCGCGTTCTGCTCATCACTTCACCCGAATCAAATCCCCATCCGCAATCCCTAGCTCCTCCCGTTTCCCGGCGATGTCCTGCAGAAAACGGATGCCATCGTTGTAATATCCCGCGGTCGGCGAAAGCTGCGGCAGCATCTCCCGCCAGTACGCATTAAACCGCCGCATCAGCGCCTCGCGCAGATATTTACTCAACATCGAGGCCAGCGCCACCGGCATGCACGTGCCCTCACCCTTCTCGCAAAAAATCAGCCGCGTCGAATAACCACCGCGCTCCAGCCGATACTCCGCGTACCCATCCTTCTCTGCGACAACCTCCAACGCCCAATCTTCAAACATCATCCGGAGAAGGCCGCCATAATGTTCCCGCCCGCCCTGGCGATCGCAAAACACTGTCAGATTCTTTTCGCCCCAAGTCCGCAGCAGCCGATCCAAGTGAATCGCCACCAGCGAAAAGTTGACGCTCCCTTTGTTTCGCGTCGCCGCCAGTTGCCGGTTGAACTGCCGCTCGGGCAACACCCGCGCATTCAGATAAACCAGCCGCGCCGCGCTCGACTCCATCGCCGCCCTTAGCGCATTGGCGATCAGCCGCACGGACATCGCCTCCTGCTCGATCGGAAATCGCGCATCAAACCGCGGCTCATACCACGGATGTTCCGCCAGATGTCCCACCGCCTCGGGCGCAACCCGGCCCAGCACCGTTGCCAGATCGCCCGGCCATTCCCCCGCCGCCGATATCACCGCCAGCACCGACTTCTCCAATTCCTTGAGGCCGAGCCCCGGCGAATACACCTGCTTGCTGTCGTTGATGTGCAGTTTCCGCCCGGTCTTCCCACGGTTCTTGCTCACCACTCGCCCCAGCATCTTCCACATGCACGGCGGATCGATCGTCTCACACGGAATCTCAAACGCGCAGCACCCAACCACCAGCGGCCCAAGCACCGGCCCATAACCAGCCTCGTCAATCCCTGCCAATATCATCGGCGCGGATTATAACGACTCGGCCCCGTGACACGAAAAATCGCCGACCGAATCAACGCAAACCCATCGCCCGCTCCGAATCTGTGTGCATCTGAATCGATCTGTGGATAAACTCCCACCATGTTCCTCTACTCCGTCCAAACCGAAGGCCAGCTCCATCCACATCTTTCCAAAGAGTGGCTCCTCACCAACGGCCTGGGTGGCTTCGCCGGGTCAAGCGTCGTCGGCTGCAACACCCGCCGCTATCACGGCCTCCTCGTCGCCGCCACGCTTCCCCCCGTCGGCCGCATCGTAGCGTTAAACCGCGTTGCCGAACTCCTCCTCCTCGACGGCCGCGAAGACCACCCCATCGAGCTCTCCGTTAACCAGTTCAATTCCAACTTCCACCCCCACGGCCACCAATACCTCCGCTCCTTCGAGCTGGGCGACACCGCCCGCTGGGAATACATCGTCGAAGACATCCGCATCACCAAGGAAGTGCGACTGCTGCACAACCGCAACGCCGTCGGCATCCGCTACCACATCGAATGCGACCGACCCCGCCAGATCGAACTCCACCTGATGCCGTTCCTCAGCCTGCGTGATTTCCATTCACTGCTGCATGCCGGCGGGACCCACTTCAACATCGACACGCGTAACGATCAGACCTACGTCACCAAAGGTGAGCACGGCGTCTACATGCGAGCCACCGGCGCACGCTTCTTCCCCCGCCCCGACTGGTGGTATGGCCACACCTACGCCGTCGAAACCGAACGCGGTCAGGACGACACCGAAGACCTCTTCGTTCCCGGAGCTTTCGTCACAAAAATCGACACCAAAGCCACCCTCACCTTCTGGGCCGACGTCGAAGAAGGCGTCGAGCCCATTTGGGACGAACCCATCCCGCGCGGCACTAGCGTCCTCCCGCTCACCAAGCGTCCCCACGCGCTCGTCAAACCCGCGGATACCAAAACCAAACCGCCGCTCTCCGCAACTTTACAGCGGCTCCATTACGCCGCCGCCGACTTCATCGTCCGCCGACGCCGCGCCGATGGCGCGGTCGGTGCAACCATCATCGCCGGTTATCCCTGGTTTGCAGACTGGGGCCGCGACACCATGATCTCCCTGCCCGGCCTCCTTCTCACCACCGGCCGCTACGAAGAGGCCGCCGACGTTCTCACCGTATTCGCCAATTACGTCAGCGAAGGCATGATCCCCAACAACTTCGACGACTACACCAACAACCCCAGCTACAACACCGTCGACGCCAGCCTCTGGTTCATCCACGCCTGCTATCTATACCGCGACGCCTCCGGCGACGCCAAGACCTTCGAATCCACCCTCCTTCCCGCCTGCCACGCTATTCTTGGCGGCTATCGCTACGGCACTCGCTTCAACATCCACATGGACGAACGCGACGGGCTTATCAGCGCCGGCGACGCCACCACCCAACTTACCTGGATGGACGCCAAATACCGCGGCGTCGCCTTCACCCCGCGCCAGGGCAAGGCCGTCGAAATCAATGCCCTCTGGTACAACGCACTCCGCCTTATGGGCGAAAATGACCTCGCCGATTTCGTCCAGCGCAACTTCCACCGCGCCTTCTGGATCAACGCCTTCCGCGGCCTCAACGACGTAGTCAACGGCGATCAAAAAGACCCCGCCCTCCGCCCCAACCAGATATTCGCCGTAAGCCTCCCCCACAGCCCCTTAAGCCTCGACCAGCAGCGCGCCGTAGTCGAAGTAGTCCGCCGCGAGCTTCTCACCCCCGTCGGCATGCGCACCCTCGACCGCTCCAACCCCGGCTATCGCCCCCGCTACACCGGCGACCAATCCGCCCGCGACGCCGCCTATCACAACGGCACCGTCTGGCCCTGGCCCCTGGGCCATTTCCTCGACGCCTACCTACGCGTAAACAACAATTCCCCCGAGTCCATCGAACAATCCCGCCTGTGGCTCACCCCCCTCATCGAAAGCATGGAAAACGGCTGCATCGGCCAGATCGCCGAAATCTTCGACGCCGACCAGCCCCACCGCCCCCTCGGCTGCTGTGCCCAGGCATGGAGCGTGGCCGAAGTCCTCCGCCTCGCCGATAAACTGCAAATGTAGCAAACCCAACGGTCTTGGCAGGGTCCGGCTTGCCGGACCTCTTCGCAGACCTTCACTTCCCAGTCTTATTCCAATAAATCACCAGATCATGCGTCGAGCGCCCCGACGCAATGATGTCCAGCCGCCCATCCCCATCCAGATCCACCAGCTTCAAATCCTCACACGCCATGTTATCATCGATCACCTGCGTCTCCCACTTGGTCATCGTTTCATCTGTCGGCACAAACAGCTTGATCCCCACCTTCTTGTCCGCATCCGGATTCCGCCAGCCGGCCACCACCTGATCGCGCTTTAATCCCAGCAAATCCCCAACCCCCAGCGCATGCCCTTCCTTAAACGCGCCATCCAGAACCTGCCGCTTCCAGTCATTCCCGGTCTGCGAATACACCACCACGTCGTTCCCATGCATCGGCTCAATCGTCGCAATAAACCCCGGCCCGGCGCCCGACTTTCGCACTTCGCCCACCCCACGACAGCCCGGCAACACCATCAAATCCGTATGCGCCCCCAGCAGCGGCCGAAGCCCTTCCTTCCCGCCCAGGATCAACTGTTCCAACCCCTCAACCGGCACCACCGCAAAGTTGTGCGTCATGTGCATCGAAGCATCCAGCACCCGCGTCTTCCACTCATCCTTCGGATTCTCCGGCCTCTCATACGCCAGCACCTTTACACCCTCCCCCTCACCTCCCTTGTTCCCAACTCCATGCAGCGGCACCACCACCAGCTCAAATTTCTTCTCACCCGTCTTCACCCACCCCATCCGATGGACGGTCGGCTCATGGTGCAGATTCACCACCTCCCACTTCTGCGTCGGGTCGGCCGGCCGAATCAGATAGTGCACCGATCCGCTGTTCACCGTATCCCCCGGATTCCACGCCGCCCCAACCGCAATCTCCACTTTCCCATCCCCGTCAATATCCCGCGCCGCAATACAAACGTTGTCCTGCGCCGTCACATTCTCGGCCAGCACAAACTTCTTCCAGTCTCCATTCCGATACCACACATACTGCTTCGCATCGGCCATCAAAACATCAATCTTGCCATCCCCATCCACATCCCCAAACGCAACCCCATACCCAATGCTCACCTTCGAATCGAGCACCTGTTTCTCAAACTTTAGCTGCGGAACCTCGGCCGAAGCCGTCACAACACAAAAACAAACGGCAAGCAAAACACACAGAATATGCGCCATGGTTTCCCTTTCGAAAATTGGACAAAATCCATCTTATCGCAAGAACAGGTTGTCTGCTCATTGAGGCACAACTATGGGGGTTTGATCGACAAAACGTGCTATAATGAGGACATACGGAGAAAGACTATGAACATTATGCTCGGGCCAGATGCGGAAAAGTTTATTGAGCAGAAGCTCAAGACAGGTCACTATGCCTCCGCGGAGGATGTTGTCCTCGCAGGCCTTCAGGCTCTCGCTCGGACGCCTGAAGATCAGTTCGAGCCCGGCGAGTTGGATGCTCTGATTGCGGAAGGGGAGAGGAGTATCGAATGCGAAGGCACCATTGACGCTGACGAACTATTTCGGCAATTGCGCCAAAAGAACGCCGACCAACGCAGCAGGGGTGGATGAGAAAAGGTAATTGTCAGTCGACGTGCTGGCCATGACCTGGATCAACTCCGGGATTACATCGCGCGGGACAACGTTGCTGCAGCGGATCGAGTGCTTGACGCCTTCGAAACGGCGGTAAAGACGTTGGCCGTGTTTCCTAATATTGGCCATCCAAGATCCGAAGTGAAGGACGCGCGACTGCGGTTCTGGAAGGTTTATTCTTATGTCATCGCGTATCGCTGGAGTGCGAAATCGTTAACCGTTGTACGCGTCGTGCATGGCGCAAGAAACTTTCGTGCTTTGTTTTAATGAACCGCAATCAGGGGTTGGCAGCGCCGGTCGCCTTCCCACATTCCGGACAACGTTCCGGCGTAGCCCGCAGGTCATACCCGCACCCCACGCAAATCATCTCACCCTTCCTCCCATGCCCACGCCGCCGCGCAAACCCGACCCGCAACAACACAACCCCGCCCAACGCAACACACGCCAGCCAATACGGAAACACAAACATGCGCCACCCCATCAGCGGTGCACCCCCGTTCGCAAACCCAAACCCGCCCCAGCGCCAATACGCCACCGAACCAGTCGGCCGCACATCATCAAGTTGCGCATGCGCCCGCAGCCAATCATGCCTGAACCCAGAAGCCGGGAACGTGTTCCACGGACTCAGCTTCTCCACCACAACAGCGACGCGCCCCACGCCCGATTCCACGCGCACACCCCACCTGTGATTCCACGCCCACCATGTGTCCGTAACACGATAACTCCTCACCCACAGGACGGCCGTCGCCAGCAGCACCAGCCCGGCCAACCCAGCGGCGACATGTCCCGCCCAACGCCAAATCTGCATCATCCCCACATCCTACCCGCATCTCCATTCCAGATCCCGACGATTGAGTTGCCCCCGGCCTCCCTCTTGCGTTACATTCCACCCCTTCGACATCTTTAAACCCCGATTACCCGGAGACCCGCAATGCTCGGAGCCAAGCTCGACGTTCAGCCATTTTTGGAACGTGTTGGACAGGAACTCTTGCGCATCGATTTCGCCGAGGTCCAGGCCCTCTCCGAAGCGATCAACGACTGCTACGAAAACGGCCGCATCGTTTTCATCTGCGGCAACGGCGGCAGCGGCTCCAACGCCTCCCACTTCTGCGAAGACCTCGGCAAGGGCACCCTCCTCCGCAAGGACTTCGACAACGACAAAAAGAAGCGCCTCCGCGTCCTCAGCCTCACCGACAACACGCCCTACATCCTCGCCTGGGGCAACGACGAAGGGTTCGATCGCGTCTTCGTCGAGCAGCTGAAAAACCTCCACACCCCGGGCGATCTCCTCATCGCCATCAGCGGCTCGGGCAACAGCCCCAACATCCTCCGCGCCGTCGACTGGGCCAACAACAACGGCGTAAAAACCTTCGGCTGCACCGGCTTCGACGGCGGCCAACTCCGCAAACTCTCCAAACAATGCCTCCACGTCCCACTCGACGACATGGGAATAGTAGAATCCGTCCACCTCGCCGCCTTCCACTGGATCGTAGACGACATGCACAGAAGAATTTCCCTCTAAAGGGAAGCGCCGAACTGCAAGTTTCAAGTCTCAAGTTTCGAGTCTCATGTTCATCGGAATCGAAATAGGCGGCACGAAGCTTCAGCTCGGCATAGGCCGCGCTGACGGAGTCCTCACTTCGCTCTGGCGCGGCAACGTGGATGTAGCCGCGGGCCCCGAAGGTATCCGCGCCCAGATCCAGCACGCCGTCCCCGAGCTCCTCGCCAAAAGCAACATTCCCCGCGAGCAGGTTCGCGCCGTCGGCATCGGCTTCGGCGGCCCCGTCGATTCCGTCGCGCAACGTATCATCCGATCCCATCAAATCCCAGGATGGGACGACTTCCCCCTCGCCCAGTGGGTCAGCGAAATGCTGAACTTCCCCGTAGTCCTCGGCAACGACGCCGATCTCGCCGGCCTCGCCGAAGCCCTCTACGGCGCAGGCCACGGCCTCTCCCCCGTCCTCTACATCACCATCGGCTCAGTCATAGTCGGCGGCCTCATCGTCGACGGCCAGATCTACACCGGCGCAGGCAAAGGCGCAACCGAAGTAGGCCACCTCCTCATCACCCAGAAATCCGACGGCCTCTGGCAACAAGACATCCTCGAACATTTCGCCTCTGGCTGGGCCATCCAAAAATACGCCCGCGAAAAACTCGCCGCCGGTGCACCCTCATCCCTCCAATCCTTCTCCCCGAATTTCAAAAACCTCACCACCCAGGACGTAGCAACCGCCGCCCAGTCCAACGACCCATTCGCCCAATCCGTACTCCACCGCGCCATCTCCGCCCTCGCCCAGGCCATCTGCCAGGTCATCGTCCTCCTCTGCCCCAAAAGAATCATCATCGGCGGCGGAGTCTCCCTAATAGGCGAAAAACTCCTCTTCCAACCCCTCCGCCAAATGGTGGACAACCAGGTCTTCAAGCCCTTCAAAGACCTCACCGAAATCGTCCCCGCCCAGCTCGGCGAAGAAATGGTAGTCCACGGCGCAATCGCCCTCGCCGCCCGCCATCACGCGCCGCCCGACCGCGACTAGGCTCTGTCTGACGGATTCCCAGAGGCCGGAAGCCGGAAATTTATCGGTGTCTATCGCAGCTTCTATTTCGCGAGCTTGGTCACCGTCACGCTCTGGATGTCGTACTTGTTGTACTGATTGCCATCCGAGTCGAGGGCAAAGTTGTAGCCCCACATGCTGACAAACTGGGCGTCTGTCACTTTCCACTTGATGGTGTGCCACTCTTTGTTGTCGGGCACGGTGTACCAGCCGAAGTTTTTGTAGCCGGTGGTGGATTCGTAGACGAACTTGAAGCCGGCGTTGTCGTTCGCCTCGTTGCGTCGGACGACGATGCTGACCTCAAAAGGAGTCGCGGCGTACGAGAGGAACCCAGGGTCAACCATGAAGACGTTCCCGCCAGGCACGCCGCCGGAGCGGGCAGAGCCACCGTAGGCCAATACGTCCTTCGCGATGGTCTCGGCCGACTGCGTGTGCAGTCCTTTCTCGACGTTGTTTGTTCCGAACGTGACGGAGACGGATTCCGCGCTGGTGTAGTCGCCGCCCCATGGCAGCGCCTTTGACTTGTTGGCCTTCGCATCCGCGACCACGTTGTCGGCCACGCCCAGAATCATTACCGGCGAGTTGGTCAGCGCGACCGAATCGGCCGACGTAGTCTTCCCGGTGATCGGATCGACGATCTGCACGGCCTCCGCAAACTTCAATGTGTCCGTCCCGCCCACCGGAGCCCAGGTGATCAACACATTGCCCTTGGCGCCCTGAAAGACGAACCCGAGATCTTTTTCATTCGACAACGTCCAACCCAGATACGTCGGGCGCTGGCCCATGTGCTCGATCATTTTCCCCAAGGCGATGTAGGCCGGGCGGGGCTTGCCTTTCCCATCGATCAATCCCATCGGCCCGCTGTCTCCGTCCATTCCTTCAAACCATTGAATGCAGGCGACGCCCTGCGCAATGCCCATTGTGTAAGCTTTCACAAGGCTCTGCGCCGGCCGCGCCGCACCTTTGCCGGCGTCAAATCCAAGCTCGGTGAAAATGATCGGGACGTTGGCCTTCTCCGGGTTTTGCGCCGCCAGCATCTTCCGCACCGTCGGCACGATGTTCATGTAGACGGTCTCGGCGTTCACATGCCCGACCGCGACGCCGAGCACCTCGTACGGGTGCAGCACGATGTAATCAAAATGATCCTTCGCCCCGGCTTTGATCGTCTGCTCCAGCCAATTCACATGCACCGACTTCGCGCAGAGCCCAGCTAGACACTTCGGATCGGCGGCATGCGCCGCGTCATAGGCGCTTACCACAATCTTCGCGTAGTCGGATGCCGTCTGGCCTTTGCCGATAAAGTTGGGCGGCTCATTCCACACCTCAAAGTATCTGGCTTTGCCATTGAGGTGTTTGACCAGTTCAGTCACGTAGTTCGACCAGCCCGGAAGATTATTCACCGGCAGATATCCGGGCTTGTCCTTTTTATTCCATTGCGCGTTTCCGGCCAGGATCGCCCCGAACGTGAATTGCTGTTCATCGAGCTGCTTGATCTGCGCATCCAGATCGTCCCAGTTGAACTTGCCTTCCTGCGGTTCAAGAGGTCCCCAGCCCGTTTCTGGTGTGCGCAGAATATGCAGCCCGATCGCCGCCATCTGCGGAATCCAGCGTGCGTTGTCCTTGGCCGATCGATTGTTGGTGTAGCAACTGCCGATGCCGAAGGGGCTGAACGTAATGTCGCCAACGGGGTGCTCGGGTGCCGGCGACACAGAGTCTGCCGCGCCCAGGGTCGACAAACTCACCAACACGATCAGGGACGCGGTCAAACTGATTTTCATA
>JBBRHH010000128.1:0-12311 GCA_038222915.1 Tepidisphaerales bacterium | reverse complement strand
ATCCCGTATTCGCCACCGTCCTCGCCCTCTTCATCACCCTCCCCGCCCGCGCCGCCGACCCGCGCCAGGTCGACGTCTGCGTCTACGGCGGAACCGCGGCCGGCGTCATCGCCGCCGTCACCGTCGCCAAACAAGGCAAATCCGTCCTCCTCATCGAGCCCGGCCGTCACCTCGGCGGCATGACCACCGGCGGCCTCGGCATGACCGACACCGGAAACAAGAACGCCATCGGCGGCCTCTCCCGCGACTTCTACAAACGCCTCGGCCAAACCTACAACACCGACGAATCCTGGCGATTCGAACCCCACGCCGCCGAGAAAATCCTGAGCGACCTCTGCGCCGAAAACAAAGTCACAATCCTCCTCAATCATCGCCTCGCCGGCGACCGCACCAGCGCCGTGGCAAAGCAGGGGGCTCGCATTCAGCAGATTAAGCTCGAAGAAGCCGGCGTAGACGAAACCGGCGCTCCATTCTCCAGCGCAAAACCATCAGATCCAATCATCGTGGAAGCCAAAGTGTTCATCGACGTCACCTACGAAGGCGACCTCCTCGCCGCCGCCAAAGTCTCCTACACCGTCGGCCGTGAAGCCGTCAGCCAGCACGACGAATCCCTCAACGGCATCCGCGCCAAAACCCCTTCCCACCAATTCCTCATAGGCAAGGTCGATCCCTTCACAAAGCCCGGCGATCCCGCCAGCGGCCTCCTCCCCCTCATCATCGCCACCGACCCCGGCGCCACCGGCGCAGCCGACAAACGCGTCCAGGCCTACAACTTCCGCCTCTGCCTCACGAAAAACCCCGACAATCAAATCGAAATCACCCCGCCCAAAGGCTACGACCCATCCCGCTACGAGCTCCTCGCCCGCCACATCGAATCCATCATCGCCTCTGGAAAAACCCCGCAGCTAAGCCAGTTCCTCAAGATCGACATGATGCCCAACGGCAAAACCGACATCAACAACAACGGCGCAGTCTCCACCGATTTCATCGGCGAAAACTACGCCTACGCCGACGGCGACTACGCTGCCCGCGCAAAAATCTGGAAGGCCCACCAGATCTACATCCAGGGGCTTTTGTATTTCCTCGCCACCAGCCCCCGCCTCCCCGAGAAGCTCCGCGCCGACATGCACGCTTGGGGCTGGGCAAAGGACGAATTCACCGACACCGCCGGCTGGCCCCACCAGCTCTACGTCCGCGAAGCCCGCCGCATGATCGGCCGCTACCTCATCACCCAGGCCGACTGCGAACACAAGCGCACCGTCGACGACTCCATCGGCATGGCCTCCTACAACATGGACTCCCACAACTGCCAGCGCATAGCAAAAAACAACGCAGCCGAAAACGAAGGCGACGTGCAGGTAGGCCCCAAAGGCCCCTATAGCGTCAGCTACCGCGCCATCACCCCAAAGACTGACGAATGTGAAAACCTCATCGTCCCCGTCTGCGTCTCCGCAACCCACATCGCCTACGGCTCGGTCCGCATGGAACCCGTCTTCATGATCCTCGGCCAATCCGCTGGTCTCGCCGCCTGCCAATCCATTGAAGAAAAAAAGCCAGTCCAAAACATCGACATCCCCCGCCTCCAAAAACAACTGTTAGAAGCCGGCCAAGTCCTCGAGCTAAAAAAGCCCACCTAACACACAGTTGATCGTCGCGGAACGTCGACGGTCTGCGTAGGGTCCCGGCTTGCCGGACCTTCCATTGTGTTTCACGATCAATGAACGACGGCGCGGGTTTGGGTTTTGCCAGACAGATCCATCCATTGGATGCATGTGCGAGTCACAACATGAACCCAAAACGCGAATTTTCGAGAACCCAAACATTGGCTTGACAGATATTCGCTCCGATGATAGCTTAATGTTAAGTAAATATTCTCGGGAGGCGACACACGCAGGGGGACCAATCCAATGCGGGGAATCATCCACCAATCCGTCCAGCCGATCAACAAAAGTTCCACCCGCCGCGAGCAATCACAGCGAGCCTGCCTTGAGCTCGTCAAACAAATCAAAGGGTTCAAACAAACCTCCCTCTCCACGTGTTTATCTGTGTCTCTGTGCCTCCGCGGTGAATCCTCATGCCCCCGTCGGAAAGGGGCGATTGCGGGGTCAAAACGGGGAGATTCTACGTCGGTTTGGGGAGATTCGAGGGAGGTTGGAGGCCCCCTTCGATACCCCTTTGGGGGCGGTTCTTTCGCCTCCGCCGCCGCTCCCTCCAACCACAACCACCGGCCGCAACTCAACTTGAATTCCTCAACCCCATTTCCAACCGACCCAAACTCATTTTTGCGCGCACATTTGCGCGCCCAAAACCGACCGAAACCCGCCACCACTGACCCATCACCCCGTCGACCACCCACCAACCTATTCCCCCGCCACCATCCCATTGCTCTTCAGCACAAAATCCACAATCGGCTTCGGGTCCTTCAAGCTATGCGGATGATGCCCAATTCCCGGCTTCGCGATCACCGTGATCGAACCGCCCAGCTTCTTATAGCGCTCCTCCACCAGGCTCGTGTTCTCCTCCATCGGCACCACATCGTCGGCCGCGCCGCAAATGCTCAAAATCGGAATCCGCGCCTTCGCCAGCGGCTCCAGATTGTCCACCGGATTCAGCTTGTAGTCGAGCGCCTCCTGCTCATTGGCAAACTTGTAAACCTTCAACAGATTCTGCCAATCCCCGCCCGAACCCTTCCCCTTTCCCTTCCCGCCCGGCCAACTCTTAAAATCACACACCGGCGCATCCACATAAAGCGCCGCCGTCTTCGTCGGATTCCGCGCCGCCCAGTTATACGCAAACAATCCGCCTCGGCTGAATCCCTCCAGCGTCGCCTTCGAAGACAATCCATATTCCTTCGTCAGGTGCGCATAAAAAGCATCCATGTGATCCAGCGCCACCGGCGCGCCGTACATGTTCTGCACATCCATATAAGCCACATAAAACCCCTTCCCCAGCAGCGCAATATCCCCCTGCGGCTCATGCCCGAAAAACTCCGTCCGCCACATCCACGGCTTGTCCTTCGCCGGCGTCTTCGGAATCACCAGCAGGCAGGCCCGCCCATCCACCGTAAAATCCAGCATCTCAAATCCATTCCAATCCGACTTCTTCGGCCCATCCGCCGCCCCGGCCGGAACGGACCACATCGCACAAGCCCCAATCAACAACGCCATAAAAACTTTTCGCGCAGAGTTCATGCGGATAATTCTACAATGACAGCGCCACATCCGACACATTCACCCTTGCCGCTCGGGCATGTCGCGCTTCAAATGACTCCCATGCCCCAAACCCGCATCGGCATCTCCGGCTGGCGCTATCTCCCCTGGCGCGGCACCTTCTATCCCAAAGGCCTCCAGCAGCGCCTCGAGCTCGAATACGCCAGCAACGTCTTCACCACCATCGAAATCAACGGCACCTTCTACTCACTTCAGCGCCCCTCCAGTTTCCAGCTTTGGCACGACACAACCCCAAAAAACTTCGTCTTCTCCGCGAAGGGCCCGCGCTACATCACCCACATGCGCAAACTGAACCAGGTCGAAGAACCGCTCGCCAACTTCCTGGCCTCCGGCATCCTCTGTCTAAAGGAAAAGCTCGGCCCAATCCTCTGGCAACTCCCGCCAAACTTCGCCTTCAATCCCGAGCGCTTCGACACCTTCTTCAAACTACTCCCGCGCAACACCGCTGCCGCCGCCAAGCTCGCAACGAAACACACAGAAAAACTAAAAGGCCGCGCCTGGACCAAAACAGACAAGAACCGCCCGCTCCGCCACGCCGTCGAAGTCCGCCATCACAGCTTCCACTGCGATGAGGTCATCCAACTCTGCCGCAAACACAACATCGCCATCGTCATCGCCGACACCGCGGGCAAGTGGCCCTACATCGACGACATCACCGCCGACTTCCTCTACCTCCGCCTCCACGGCCACGAAGAGCTCTACGTCAGCGGCTACACCGAAGCCGGCCTCGACCTCTGGTCCAAACGTATCCGCAAATGGCAAAAAGCCCGCGACGTCTACGTCTACTTCGACAACGACGCAAAAGTAAAATCCCCAAGAGATGCCGAAAACCTCTCCCGCAAACTAGGCCTCCAGGCCCGCAACCCAGCAGACATTCCCGCAGTCCCGGAAGACGCTGGCGGACCCGCACGCGAGCAATGGCCCGCAACACAAAAAAACCCACGGCCCAAAAAGCCACCAACAAAGAAATAGCCGAGCCGCAAATGAAAGCAGACACCCAAACTGACTTCTCCCAACAGCTCGAAGAAGCGCTGGACGAAATGGACCGCCCGGGAACGTTCTACTCCGCCGGAAGCGCCAAGGACGCACTTCCCGGCCTTGACGTAACCGGCGTCGGCGCGATCGGCCTCCCGCTCACCGAGGCCCAGGCCAAAACTCTAAAGTCAAAATGCGACCAGGCCCCGCACGGCCAGGGCGAGAAGACTGTCCTCGACACCAGCGTCCGCCGCGTCTGGCGCTTGCAGCCCGACCAATTCACCCTCACCAACCCCGACTGGCCGGCCATCCTGCAAAAGATCGTGTCGAAGGTCCAAACCGATCTCGGCCTCAAAGGCCAGAAGCTCGAGGCCCACCTCTACGAACTGCTCCTCTACGAACCCGGCAGCTTCTTCCTGCCGCATCGCGACGGCGAGAAGCTCGATCGCATGGTCGCCACGCTCACCATCGTATTGCCCTCCGTCTACAAAGGCGGCGAGCTCATCGTCCGTTCCGAAGGCGAGGAACAGACCATCGACTTCTCGGCCGAGAGCCCATTTCGAACCCATTTCGCCGCCTTCTACGCCGACTGCGAGCACGAGGTAAAACCCCTCAGAAAAGGCCACCGGTTGTCTCTCGTCTACAACCTGACGCTCGCCAGGAAGAAAAAGTCAATCGGCGCGCCGCGCACCGCCGAGCATATCGACAAGCTCGCGGCCATACTCACCGAATGGTCTCAAACAGGCGTTCCCCAGAAGCTCGCCATCACCCTCACCCACCAATACACCCAGGACGGTTTGGAATGGGATGCACTGAAAGGCGTCGACCGCACAAAGGCCAACGCGCTCGCCAAAGCGGCCCCGCGCGCCGGTTGCCAGGCCCATCTCGCCCTCCTGACCCTCTATGAATCCGGCGCGGCCGCCGACGAATATCGTCCAAGCCGCCGCTACCGCTACTACGGCGATGACAATGATCACGCCGATGGCAAACATAAAATGGGCGAGGTCTACGATACGAGTTTGACCGCGGAGCACTGGCGCAGCCTATCCGGCCGACGTCCATCGTTCGGTCCCATTCCAGTTGATCGCTCGCAGGTAGTCCCTCCGGATGCTTTGACCGACATCGACCCGGAAGAGAGTTTCGAAGGCTACACAGGCAACGAAGGCCTGACCCTCGAACGCTGGTATCGCCACGCCGTCATCGTCCTCTGGCCCGATCGCCTGCACCTCGACGTCCTCGTTGAAGTGGGCAGCCAGAAGGCGATACCAATGCTCGCCGAAATGCTGTCAAAGCTGCGATATGCCGGCGAATCCGAATCCGCCGCCCAGAAGGCCGTCTGTGTAGAGTTCGCGGCAAAGATCCTCGCCGCCTGGCCGGCAAATCCATACCGCCACAATCGCTCCGAAGCGGCCGATCCAATTGCTTCGATACTTGAACTGGACGAACCACAGTTGATCAAACTGTACATCGATCACGTCCTCGCAAAAGACGTCCTGATCGCAGGCGGGAAGCCCCTTTGCGGTGCCATCATCCGCCACGGTTGGGCAACCTTCCGGCCTGAATTACTTCGCTTCGCCGCCGCGGCAACCGTCGACACGATTGAGCGAGACGTGCGCCTGCTCGACGAATTGTGCGTCGCGGCGACACGGGCTGCCAGGGACAAATCGGCCGAGGCACGCAAGACCTGCCACGAACTGGCAGAATCGGTCCTTGCCGCGATGCTTGCAATCGACTCCCGGACCGAGACCGAGGAGTGGCGGTTGTCGCGCCTGAACCGGGTCGAAACCCTCGTCGGTTTGACTCGGGCGACGCTCGCCATAGGCGCCGATGCGCTCCTCGTCCGATTGCTCGCCCATGTCCGCAATACGCTGCGGAGATATCCCCTTCGCACCGTGCAGGTCCCCGCGCTCATGAAACTGAGCAACTGGCTTCAATCCAACGTGAAGCACGCCCCGGAGTCGTCGCTCATGTGGATCAGCGCGTGCATCGACCAACTCGCGGCCATGACCTCCACTCCCCCACAAGCCCCCACCGATTTTCGCCGCGCCGCCAACATCGATTGCAAATGTGATGATTGCAACCAACTGAAACAATTCCTCAGCGATCCGCAGCTTCCAGAGCAAGGCTTCAAAATAGCGGAACGTCGCCGCAAGCATCTTGCTGGCAACATCGACCATGCCAGGTGTGACCTCACCTACACAACCGACAAACGGACCACTCCCCAGATACTCGTCTGCACAAAAACCACGGCCTCCTATGAGCGCGGCCTCACCGAATACCAGGAAGACCTCGACTATCTCGCCAACCTGAAATCGCTCCGACAACATCTACCAAAATAAACCGCATCTGACCGGGAGCCCCATGCAAGACCTCAGAATCGCCGCCGCCCAGTTCGAACACCGCGACAACGACAAAGCGTACAACCTCTCCCGCATCCGCGACCTCACCTGCCAGGCCGTCGAGCAGGGAGCCCAGATCGTCAGCTTCCACGAGTGCAGCATCACCGGCTACACCTTCATGCAGAAGCTGAATAAACAGGAAATGATCGCCCTCGCCGAACCCGTCCCCACTGGCCCAAGTATCCAGGCCCTCATCAACATCGCCCGCGAGTTCAACACCATCGTCATGGCCGGCCTCATCGAGCTCGAAGGCGACAAGCTCCGCAAATGCTACGTCACCGTCGGCCCCGACGGCTTCATCACCAAATATCACAAGCTCCACCCCTTCATCAATCCGCACCTCACCCCCGGCGACGGCTACAATGTCATCGATCTCCTCGGCTGGAAAGTCGGCTTCCTCATCTGCTACGACAACAACCTCCCCGAAAACGTCCGCGCCACCACCTTGCTCGGCGCACAGATCATCATCATGCCCCACGTGACCGGCTGCTCCCCCGGAGCAATGCCCGGCCGAGGCAGCGTAGATCCGGCCCTATGGGAAAATCGCCACCGCGACCCCGCCCGCCTCCGCCTCGAATTCCAAGGACCCAAAGGTCGCGGCTGGCTCATGCGCTGGCTCCCGGCCAGAGCCTACGAAAACGGCATCTACGTCGTCTTCAGCAACGCCATAGGCAAAGACCACAACACCATCAAGCCCGGCCTCGCCATGATCCTCGACCCCCACGGCGACCCCATCGCCGAAAGCCAGGCATTAGACGACGACGTAGTAGTAGGCCTGATCACACCCGAAAAATACAAAACCAATTCAGGCCGCCGCTACATCCAGGCGCGCCGCCCCGACCTCTACAAAAAACTCATCGAACCCCAACTCCAAAAACCAATCACCAAACCCGGATGGGAACCATCGTACGGCGATCCACCGCGCCCGCAGGCCCAGGGGCCATGACCAGGCCGATCTTTAGCTAAACCCACTGATCAATCGCTCGAAAACTCGCCCCTCCGCCGGGCATAGGTCGACGCCTTAATCTGCTTCACAAGCTGCGCCATCGATCTTCGCGGTCGCCGGCCTTGTTTGCGGAGCAAGATGCCTGAAGCGCTGGAGCTAATTTCAAGTGCGGTACCTTCGGCCAATTCCATCTCATGCGCGATCGCCTCAGGAATTACAATCACTATGACGCCGCCGATTTTCTTTACCGTTGCGGTCATTGTTCGCCAAACTTCTTTTGTAATGTATGGTACGCCGCGGGGATACAATTTTGTCAATCCCGACCGTCACGATCGATGATACAGCTCCTGGCGCTCAATCATCCATTTCAACAAAGGACGAAGAACCGTAACCGTAGCGAGATAGATACACGCCGTCCCCAGCGCCATCACCAGCCCCAAACTCTTCAGGCCTTCATGATGTCCCAGAAACCAGAAGAACCCGAAGCTGCTACAGGTAACAAAGGCGCAGAGAAGCAACGCGCGGTCGCTAGCGTCCCATCTGCCCCAGACACGCTTGTGGTCATGTTGAATCTCCTTGTAACGATGCACCATAAAGACGCCATATTCGTGCCCGGCGCCAATAAGAATAGGCAGGGCGAAGAAGTTGGCGAAGTTCCACGTGATGTGAAAGTACCCCATCAGCGCGACAAGCATGGGCAGCCCAAAGGCAAGAACACTGACGGCAAGAAGAGTTTGAGCGATGCTGCGAAGATCGATCAGGACAAGAACAAAAATCAGGACAAGGGCGTACGCTGCCGCACGGTAGAAGGAGCTCTCAATGGAACTGGTGGAGTGATAAACATTGGAGGCAATCCCTGTCACGACAAACGAGCCGGGGACCTTGGCGAGGCGTGATTCGACCTCATTTACAAATGCGGCCAGATCATCGCGCTGCCAGAGATTTGTTTTGGGGATGATATAGAGGGCGAAGTTTCCGTCGGGGCTTACGAAGTGGCCGCTCAGTTCTGATGGAAGCTTGGTGATGTCGAGGGGTGGGGGGGAGAGTTTGGATAACAGGTTCTGCAGTTCATTGACGAATGCGACCTGCCATTGGGAAAGGCGGGCCGCGACTTTTTCCGGCGCGGGGGTGTCGTTCAATTTGGATCCGAAGAGTTGGAGCGCGGCGCTCGCGGCGGAGGATTTTTCGAAATGGTCGGCGAGGGTGACCGCGCGGTTGGAGAGTTTCTGGAGATCGTCGGGTTTGATGGGATCGGGCGTGCCCCAGTCGATGGCCGGAAGTTTGTTGGCTTGGAGCCAGGCATAGTTGTCCTGGGCGTCGATGACGCTCTCGGTGTTGCGAATGGTTGGGGCGTTTTGCAGAGCCTCCTGAGCAGCGCGGAGAGTTGCGAGGTCCTTGGACAGGACGACGGCGGACCAGGTTTGGAGCTTGCGGACGAGTTTTACCGACTCGAGATTCTGGACCTGAAGGTCGAGCAGATTGGGATTGAAGCTGGTCTTCAACGCGTACGGAATGCCGCAGGAAACGGCGGCAAGCCACGCGGCCGGAAGCGCGAGGCGAAGCAGGCCGCGCTCGCGTGGAGGCGGGGCATAGCGGGCGGTGGAGATGACGGTCTTGTGTTTGGTCGGGAAGAGGACGAGCAGGGCAGGCAGGACGGTGAAGCCGGCAAGAAGACAGAGAAGCAGGCCGCCGCCCGCAATGACGCCGAGATCAGACGCGCCGCGAAAGTCGGTGAAGACCGAAACAAAGAACGCCCCGGCCGCGCCAAGGCAGGCGGTGATGACGGGCGGGCCGGTATGACGAAAGACGCGAACCCAGATGGCGGTGGGACGGACGTAGCGGCGCGCTTCGCGCCGATAGGCGGCGAGGATCTGGATCAGGTAGTCCATGCCGA
This sequence comes from Tepidisphaerales bacterium, assembly GCA_038222915.1. Lineage (GTDB taxonomy): Bacteria > Planctomycetota > Phycisphaerae > Tepidisphaerales > Tepidisphaeraceae > JBBRHH01. The sequence continues at coordinate 2,867 of JBBRHH010000128.1, read as the reverse complement.
TACCGATGAGGGCAATAAGAAAGACGGTTGAAAGGAGATTGAGCTCACCGCGGGCGAGCGTCGCATAGCCGAATGACCACCCAATGCCGACGGCAAGACAGAGTTCAGCGGCCAGCGCGAGCCAGAAGGAGCGGAGGGTGATGACAAGCCCAACAAAGATGACAGAGAGCGCAACGATCTCCGCGCGGCGGCTATCGCGATCGGTGGTGGAGAGTTCGTCGGCCTCCAGCGTGGGCCGGCCGGTCATGCCGACGGTGAATTCGGGATAGGATTTGGCGACTCCCATCACCGTGTCGCGCAGTGTGTTGACGAGTTTGGAATTCGCCTGGAGGGAGCTGAAGTTTTTCTTTGGATAGACGCGCACGAGCAGGACCTTTTGTGGAGGCGTGTGTTTGTCTTCCTCGTCGTTCACGTAGTAGTAGCCAAGGCGCTCGGGATCGGGTGGGCCTTCCAGGGATTCTAGATCGGGAAGGCCGCGGCCGATCCGCAGCGGTTCGTCGGGGTGTTCGATCGCGTAGTTCCAGGACCCGGCGAGGGCGTTGATGAAGGGGCCTGGTGCTTTTTCGGGTGGGGCAAGAGCCATGGCCGACAGAAAACGCTCCATCGGCGTGGAGAGAAGTTTGGTGAAGGCATTGGGCTTTCCCCAGATCGCGGCAAGCTGCGACAACTCGCCAGCCTGGCGGATGTGGCTGTGCACGAGATCCGGTTTGTCGAAAAGAATCCCTTGTGCACCCAGTTGATCGAGCGGGACATGACTGTCGACGGCGAGGACATATTCGGGCATCTGGCGGAGACGTTCGGTGATGGCGTCGGCAAGGCGGGTCCAGCGCGTCGCCTCAGGGGGATGACTCGCATCTTTGGACTGGACGAGGACATAAATGGCTTCGTTCTCGGGGAATTTTTTGATGAAGTCGAGATAGTTCTTAAAGAAGCCAACATTGCTGGAAAAGAGCTTGTTTTCGTCCGTCGAGATGGTGAGGCGCGAGACGGCAAGGGTGACGCTGGCGGCCAGCACCAGCGCAGAAATCGCGAGCGTAAGCTTCGGAAAAGAGACGACGTAAAGAACGGCTTTAAGCACGCGCCGCTGAATGAATCCCATGGAACGACAGGTTACGCGCGGATCGCCCGGCGGGCCAACCCCGATACGGTGTCCCAAGCCGCGCGGGGGAAGCGTTGCGCGTCCGCGGCGAGAAACCAGTCGATTGAATAAACCCGCGTTACAGCCCGCCTTTGGGCTGGCGGACCGGAGGCCGTTCTGGCACTTGTTTCTCTTCCACCGCACCTTGGAGAAGCTTCTGAGCTTCGGCCGCGGGAACCCATTCGACGTGGCCGTCAACGAAGAGAACTTCCATGCCTTGTCCACCATGAGCGCCTGGTTTCTCGTAGGCCATCACGTCTTCGCCGTGCAGGTCTGCGGGTTTCTTATTGGCGCCGAGATAGATGTAGTCGCTGTTGGCATTGACCCAGGCGACGATCCCCTCGGGCTTCAGGTTGCCCGGAAGTGCGGTGTTTCCGGAAGGACAGATGAAGTTGCCAGGCGACAGATCGGTTTCCTTCGCAAGGGTGCCAAGGTCCGGGGGCATTTTCCTGTTGTCAGTCTTGTAGATCTCAATGCTGACGCCGATCTGCCGGAGGTTGGAGCCGCACTTGATGCGCTGGGCGCGCTCGCGGGCGCTGTTCAGCGCCGGAAGCGTGATGCTCGTGATCAGCCCGATCTGGGCGATCACCATCTGCTGCTGCGCGGCAAGGATTTCTGCGCCGGGAAAAGGCGTGATCGAGCGCATGTGCCAGCCTGCGGCGTCGGTCCAACTGACCGACCCGGCCGGTTCGACCTGAGGCAGCAATTTGTCGAGGGGCGGCAGGAGCAGGGGTGGAGATTGAACGCCGAACATGTCGGCCATGCCGAGATACAGGCGGGATACCATCAACACGCCCTGGTAGCTTTCAGAAGCGGTCCTGGGAAGATCCAGAAACTGGACCGTCGACATCGGATGCGTCTCGGCAACCTGCTTGCGGACCGCGATGAAACTCGGATTGTCGAGAATGGATTTGGTGGTGGAGTGTGACGCGGCGGATGCGATGACCTGAGGATAAAGGCCGAAATAGAGGTTGTTGTCTTTAATGGCCCAACCGGGGGCGACAAAAGGGATGCCCAGATAGTGGATGGTGAGATCGCCCACCCTTGTCTCCTGGAATTTCACACTGAGCTTTTCCTCGTGCATTTGCTCGGCGATCATTTTGGTGGCTGTTTTGGCGAGATTGGCCAACGCTTTGTCCGCTTTAATCGGATCTCGCAAGTGATTGACGACGGTCATGCCCAGAATGCCGCTCCCGCCGACATCGGGCGACGTATAGAACACCCATTCGTCGCCGAGAGTTCCGAGCACGTCCTTCTGAATATCCATGCCAAGCATTTCGTTGGCCTGCTTCACGACGGCGTCGAATTGCTGCTGGGCGGCTGGATCAATCATGCCGGCGACATTGCGGATGTTGGCAAAGAGCGCCGCAAGATCGAAGCGGGTTGCGGCGACGACCGTGGCCGACTGCGGGACGGATTTGAGCAGATCATCCGAGAGGGGCTTGGCGGTGATCATGCCGCCGAGCAGGCCGGTGCGAGGGCCCGAAGACGCAAGAAATGCCTGCGACCCGAAATTCTTTCCATCGAAGCCGGCGCTCCACCCGAAATTCTGCACGCTTTTGAGGCCGAGGGCGTCGCGAATCGACGGCCACGGATTATTTGGCCCGGCCTGCGGGGCATTGGTGTCAATGAGCTTGACGATGCCGGTCATATCAACATAGACCGAGGCGATGGGGTCTTTGCCGACCGCTGCCATCGAAGCGATGAAGTCTTTATTCGTGGAGAGAAC
>JBBRHH010000127.1:0-12332 GCA_038222915.1 Tepidisphaerales bacterium | reverse complement strand
ATGGGTGTTTTTGGGTCGACGCGATGCTGGTAATAGAGATCGATGTGATCTACGCCCAGACGCTTCAGGCTGCCTTCACAGGACGACTGGACGTATTCGGGTTTGCCGTTGATGCCGCGCGATTGGGGGTCTGCGCCGCGGACGATGCCGAATTTGGTTGCGATGAAAACTTTGTCGCGCCGGCCCTGGATGGCGCGGCCGATGAGTTCTTCGTTGGTGTAGGGGCCGTACATGTCGGCGGTGTCGAGGAAGTTTCCGCCGACGTCGACGTAGTGGTGGATGGTGGCGATGGATTCGGCGTCATCGCGGCCGCCGTAGAAGTCGGACATGCCCATGCAGCCGAGGCCGAGGGCGGAGACGGTGGGGCCGGATTTACCGAGTGTTCGTGTTTGCATTGATGGTGTCTCTGTGTGGCTTGTTCATTATTTCGAGCGGGTTTCGGAAAGCGAAGATACAATCGGCCCCATCATATGGCTGCGCCCGAATCAGAATTTGTGGAGCCGAACTTCAAGATCGAAGATGCAGTTGAAGAGGAATCCCCCGAAGAACCTGAGAGCGATGGCGTCGAATCCGACTGGGCCGGCGACGATCCGCTTGCCTACCAGGGTGTCAGTTCCGGTCGAAACAGAATCAAGCCCACCGATCGCTTCTTTGCGCTTACATCCCTCCTGCTTGGTGCGTGCGCTTTTCTGTGCGGGATGATTCCTCTCTTGCTGCGATTTGGTCCGTCCCTGCCTGAAGCGTTGGCCGACCTCGCGTGGGTGCCGTTCGTCTTCGTGGGAATTGGTGGAACGCTGCTCACGTTCGTGCTCAGTGCGATCGCGAGAGGCCGTCGCGGGCGTGAGATATACATTGTTCTTGCGCGTGTCTTTGCCTTCGCCTGGATCGCCGTGTTGCTCGTCTACCGCTTCTATTCGACGGGGAACACCATCGAGACGTACGGAGCGATATTCGTGTGCCTTGTCTTTATGATTCCGATCGGGTTCATCATGCTGAACATCCTGGACGGCATCTTCGATTCATAAGCGCGATTCGGGCGTATGTCCCCAACTCCATAATTCAGCCTGAATAAACACAAAAGCCCTCCATCCGGTATCATCCCATGGAGCGCTTCTGGCCAAACGAGGACCGATCCAGGTACGTTCGAAATGCCAGTGATTCCGTGAGACGTGAGTTTCGCGGGCGCGGAGTCTTTTACGCATTGCGTTGAGAGGAAACCGAATGAATCGTCGAACCCCACGTGGGCCGTCACGCCGTCGTTTTATGCAGAATGTCGCGACCGTCGGCGGCGCTCTGATCACCGGGCCGTATCTGCTTCGCGCGGCCGATCCGAACAGCAAGCTTGGGATTGCATTTGTTGGCACCGGCGGACAGGCCGGGGCTCACATTGGGCTTTCGCAGGACAAGCGCATCAACTGTGTCGCGTATACGGATGTTGACAAGGGGCGGTGGGACAAGATCGCCGGGATGGCGCCGAATGCCGAGGCGTTTACCGATTATCGCAAGATGTTCGACAAACATGAAAAAGAGATGGACATGGTCGTGGTGACCGTGCCGGATCACAGCCACGCGGCGGCGTCGATGATGGCCATCAAGCGTGGGAAGCACTGCTACACAGAGAAACCCCTCACCTGGTCGATTCAGGAAGCCCGGGCGCTCGCGGAGGCGACGACCAAGTACAAGGTTGCCACGCAGATGGGCAACATGGGCCATGCCAACGAAGGCAACCGCCTCGTGGTTGAATGGGTCCGTTCGGGCGTGCTCGGGACGATCTCGGAAGTGCATACGTGGACGAATCGCCCGGTTTGGCCGCAGGGCATTCAAAAGCGCCCGGAGACCAAGCCGGTTCCGGCCAACCTCGATTGGGATAGCTGGATCGGGCCAGCCCCGTTCCGTGACTACCACGACGGGCTGCACAGCTTCGCCTGGCGCGGCTGGTTTGACTTCGGCTGCGGCGCTGTCGGCGACATGGGCTGTCATACGTGGGACTGCGTGTTCTGGGCGATGAACCCTGACTATCCCAGCACCGTTGAGCTTCTCGAAATCGTCAACAAGTCTTCTGAAACGTTCCCCAGCAAGTGCAAGTTCCGCTGGGATTTTCCGTCGAAGGGCGATCGCGCGGCCTTCAAGGCCTTCTGGTATGAGGGCGGCCTGAAACCCGAGCTTCCGGACGAAATGAAGAACGATCCGTATTACAACGCCAAAGGCCCGGCCAAGCTCCCCGACAGCGGTTCGCTGTTTATTGGCGACAAAGGCAAGCTGCTCGTGGCCGGCGACTATGGCGACAGCCCGCGGCTTATTCCCGAGCCGTTCTTCAAGGATTTCAAGCGGCCGGAAAAATCGATTCCGCGGTCGCCGGGGCACAAGGAGGAATGGATCCTCGCAGCCCAGGGTCAGAAGCCCATCGACTTCCCCGGCTCCAACTTCGCCAAATACGCGGCCCCGCTCACAGAAGTTATGCTTCTGGGCGCGCTGGTCACCAAGCTCGGCGAAGTCGGCGGCAAGATCGAATGCGACGCCGTGAAGCGTGAAATCAAAACCAAGGAAGCCCTCGCCCTGATCGGGCGCGAATATCGCAAGGGCTGGGAACTGTAAAATTTTTCGTGGAGTGGAGTCTCTTTTATCCGCGGGCGAAAGTTCGCCCCCTCTCAAAGAAGGAACCTATGAAATACCGTTTTGCTACGATCGTTCTGGCACTGTGCGCGATGGCGCTGCCGTGCATTGCCGCCGACGCCCCCAAGCGGGACGACTCGGCCTCGGAAAAGCTTGGCATCAAGCTTTCGCTGCAATGCTGGACCTACAACCACATCACCGCCTTCGAAGCCATCGACAAGGCCGCGATGCTCGGCATCAAGTATGTCGAGTTTTTCCCCGGCCAGAAGATGAAGCCGGATGACAAGGCGAGCATGTCGCAAAACATGAGCGACGAACAGATCGCCGAAGTGAACAAGAAGCTGGCGGATGCGGGCGTGAAGGCGATCGCCTGGGGCGTCGACGGCATCCCGACCGACGAAGCCGGCGCACGTAAGCGCTTCGAAAATGCCAAGAAGCTTGGCCTTGAAGTGCTCGTTACCGAAACCACCCCGAACGAAGTGATCGACAAGCTCGCCAACGAATTCAAGATTCGCGTCGCGCTGCACAACCATCCGAACAGCTGGCCGCCCGAGAAGGTTCTCGAAGCGACCAAGGACCTCTCCAAGATGTGCGGATCCTGCTCCGACATTGGCCACTGGATGACCCGCCACTGGGTTCCGGTGGAGCAGCTTCAGAAGCTGACCGGCCGGGTGGAGCACTCCCACCTGAAGGACCGCGACCAGATCGGCGGCGGCCACGACGTCGTCTTCGGCGAAGGCAAGAGCGACCTCCCGGGTATCTTCGCCGAGCTGAAGAAGCAGGGTTTCAAGGGCTATATGTCGATCGAGTTTGAATACAAGCAGGAAGACATCAACTACCTGGACACCACGCTCGCCAAGTGCGTGGCCGGGTACGACAAGATGATGGGCGAAGTGAAGTAAGCTTCGACTTTGGTGTCAAAACAAGTAAGACGGCCAGCCGAAAGGCTGGCCGTTTTCGTATTGTGAGAGGGCTGGGCCAGCGACCTGCCTTTACTGTTTGGAATTGCGAGGTGAACATTCACGCGTCGCCGGGCTGTAGCTCACGGGCAGAGCGTCCGGCCTGCCAAGGCCCGGAAGGAAGCCGGTTCGATTCCGGCCAGCCTGGCGGACGACGCCGCCATCAACGGTTCCTCTGCCTCACGAACTTGGGATTCGGCAATTCCACTCGGCGTCAAAGGGTGGAGTGCCCGTTCGCGCAGTTGATGGATGAATTTCGTCTATGCTCGCCATGGACTTTGTCTATTTCTCTCGGTCGTACCAGCCCATTTCGCGATTGCCAAACGTGATCTTCGGCGGATTCGCCGGGGCGGCCCATTGCACCGCGTTTTGGATGATTCTTAGCACATTCTGATCGTGGTACGTCGGGAACGTTTCATGGCCAGGCCGAAAGTAAAAGATCTTGCCCGCGCCCCGTGTCCAGGTGCAGCCGCTGCGGAAGACTTCGCCGCCGGTGAAGCTGCTGATGAGGATCGTTTCCTGGGGTTCGGGGATGTCGAAGTATTCGCCGTACATTTCCTCGTGGGGGAGGATGAAATGGTCGTCGATGCCCTGGAGGATCGGGTGGCCCGGCCGGGTGACCCAGAGGATTTCGCGCTCCTCGGCGTGTTCGCGCCATTTGAGCTCGCAGGTGCTGCCCATGAGTCGCTGGAAGATCTTGGAGTAGTGGCCGGAGTGCAGGACGATCAGGCCCATGCCTTCCAGCACACGTTTGTAGACGCGCTCGACAATCGGATCGGCGACGTCGGCGTGATGGAGGTGGCCCCACCAGAGCATGACATCGGTATCGCGCACGATGGGCTCGGAGAGTCCATGCTCGGGATCGTCGAGGGTGGCGGTGGTCACGGTGAGGCCGGCGGATTTGCGCAGGTGGGCGGCAATCGCTCCGTGGATGCCGATGGGATAAATTTCCGCCGCCCGGGGATTCTTCTTTTCGTGGCGGCCTTCGTTCCAGATCGTGACGCGAATGGGATTCGACATCTGTTTTTATCTCCGGTTGAATTTGCGGAGATTACAATAATTATCGACGCCCGGGGATGAAAAATGTCTGTCCGTCGATCATGGCAATGTAACGTTTTTAATTACTGCACGTTTTAACATCGCCCGGTCCACCAACGATAGTCCGCGGATCATCATCACGCCTACCACAGCGCGCAACCGCCTCCGGCCGTGTATTCACAGGAACGACAACCAGGCGCAGTCGGCGCGCTGCCCCAAATCTCGACGAGGTCAATCTGAGCCGCCAAGCTCACTGTTCAATCGTCAGATACATGGTCCACCGCCAAGTCGCCGCCAATCGGCCATTACACTTTCAGCCATTCCCGCTATCATCGCTCTGCTATGCCTTACAACTTCACGAGCATTGAAAAGAAGTGGCAGGACTACTGGCTGAAGAACAAAACCTTCGCCGCCCTCGACCCGGCCGAGGCCGGCGGGATGCCCAAAGCTTTTATCCTGGACATGTTTCCGTATCCCAGCGGCTCGGGGCTGCATGTCGGGCATCCGGAGGGGTACACCGCGACCGATATCGTCTCCCGCTACCTCCGCATGAAGGGGTGCAATGTGCTGCATCCGATGGGCTGGGACGCGTTCGGGCTCCCGGCCGAGCAGTATGCCATCAAGACCAGCACCCATCCGCGCGACACGACCCAGAAAAACGTCAACAACTTTCGCAAGCAGATCCAGATGCTCGGCCTCAGCTACGACTGGGACCGCGAAGTCGATACCACCGATCCCGACTACTACCGCTGGACCCAATGGATCTTCCTCCAGCTTTTCAACAGCTACTTTGACATCCTGCAGCAAAAGGCCATGCCCATCGCGCACCTCTTAAATGAGTTGCTCAATGAGAATTACGTTGTCGCGCCCGATGGCACCATTCACGAAAATCCAGTCATCGAGGGGACCGAGCAGGTGCTCGGCGAGATCCGAGTCGAGCGCTTGTGGCGTGAGCTGTCCGAGGAAGAGAAGGACGACGTTATCGCCCAGCAGCGGCTGGCATATACCGACGAAGTTCCCGTCAACTGGTGCCCGGGTCTGGGGACAGTGCTCGCGAACGAAGAAGTCATTGATGGCCGGAGCGAAGTCGGCGGATTCCCCGTTGAACGCCGGCCGATGCGGCAGTGGATGCTGCGCATCACCGCCTACGCCGACCGACTGCTCGACGACTTGGAGACGCTGGACTGGCCCGAATCATTGAAGGGCATGCAGCGGAACTGGATCGGCAAGAGCCTCGGCGCGGAAGTCGATTTCGAAGTTGAGGCCGCCCCGGCAACCGCACCGGTCGCCCAGGGCTCCGAGCCGCAGCCGCCCGTTAAGGCGTCAGACGAAGGCGGCGAGGCGGACGACGATGAAGACCTGGCCATCACCGTCTTCACCACCCGTCCCGACACTCTCTACGGCGCGACTTACATGGTCCTGGCACCGGAGCATCCGCTCGTCGATCGCATCGCGTCGCCCACGCACCGCGAAACCATCGATGCCTACCGCACCGTGATTGGCAGCCGCAGCGAGCGCGACCGCGTCGCCGGCGGCAAGGAAAAGAGTGGGGTCTTCACCGGTGCGTACGCCATTAACCCCGTGAACGACGAGCGTATCCCGATTTACATCGCCGACTATGTGCTGATGAGCTACGGCACCGGCGCGATCATGGCCGTTCCCGCTCACGACCAGCGCGACTTTGAATTTGCCAAACAGAACAACCTCCCCATCCGCACCGTCGTCGCGCCCGCTGGCGGCGGCGTCGTCTCCGAAGATCGCGCAACCGACGAGCCGGGCGTCGCGGTCAATTCCGCCATTATCAATGGCCTGACCACGGACCAGGCGATCGTCAAAATGATCGCCCATCTCGAAGAGCTCGGCGTTGGCATGGGCTCGGTCAAATATAAGCTGCGTGACTGGCTCTTTTCCCGTCAGCGCTATTGGGGTGAGCCCTTCCCCATCCTGCTCGACGACGAAGGCAACGCGTACGCCGTCCCCGAGGCCGACCTGCCGGTGCGCCTGCCGGAGATGGCCGACTTCAAGCCCACCGGCACGCCGGAGCCGCCGCTGAGCAAGGCCACCGACTGGCTCAAGGTGACTAACGCAGAAGGCACATTTACCCGGGAAACCAACACAATGCCGCAGTGGGCGGGCTCGTGCTGGTACTACCTCCGCTACATGGATCCGCACAACAAAGAGCGGTTCATCGATCCGGAAAAGGAGAAATACTGGATGCCCGTCGACCTCTACGTCGGCGGCGCTGAGCACGCGGTGCTCCATCTGTTGTACTCGCGATTCTGGCATAAGGTGCTGTATGACCTGGGCCACGTCTCCTCGCCGGAGCCGTTCCGAAAGCTGGTCAACCAGGGAATGATTCTCGGCGAAACAGAATACACGGTCTTTGAAAAACCCGACGGCGGCCTTGTGTCTCTCACTGACGTGCAGGGCATTGACGAAGAAGCGAGCGAGACGGGAACGAAAGTCTTTGCGACCCTGAAAAACGGCGGCCAGCGCGTAATTGGGACGCGAGTGGTCGAAAGCCTCATCGAGAAAGCTGGTGATGGTTACCGGTTGCGCGCGAACGCAGCAATCCGCGTCGACGCGCGCAGTTCGAAAATGAGCAAAGCCCGCGGAAATGTGGTGAACCCCGACGACATCGTCAGCGACTACGGTGCAGACGCCTTCCGCCTCTACGAGATGTACATGGGGCCGCTCGAGGCCGTAAAACCATGGAACACGCGCGACATCGTCGGCATGTCGCGCTTCCTGAACAACGTCTGGCGCAACCTGATCGGCGAAGAGGAGGAAGGATCGCGCAATCCGCACGTCATTCGTGTCAAGGATGGCGACATTTCCGAAGCGCTCGATCGGCAGATGCATCGCACCATCAAGAAGGTTGCCGAGGATATCTCATCTCTGCGATTCAACACCGCCATCGCCGAGTTGATTAAGCTGACGAACGAATTGACGGCCTTGGAATTTGTTCCGCGCGAACTGGCCGAGAATCTCACGTTGATGCTCTCGCCGTTCGCACCACATATTTCAGAAGAACTATGGCTGCGGATTGGCCATCACAAGTCTCTCGCCCGCCGGCCCTGGCCAACATTCGACCCGGCGAAGTTGATCGAAACGGACATCGAGCTGCCCGTCCAAGTCAACGGAAAGTTGCGCGACAAAGTCGTCGTCCCCGCCGATTCCGACGAAGCCTTTATTTTCAAGGCCGCCGAATCCGCCGAAAGGGCCAAGCCCTGGCTGGCCGGGAAGAATATTGTCAAGCGCGTGTACGTGCCGAAGAAGCTCGTAAGTTTTGTAGTGAAAGACGCATGAAGGAGTGCCATGCCGGTTGAGATTGAAGCGAAGATGAAGGTGGACGATGTCGAAGTCATCGCCAGGCGCCTGCGCGATCGCGGCGCCAAAGAGATGGGCGACTTTTTCGAAGTCAACACGTTTTACGACACTGAAGACCGGCGCCTGCTCGCCGCCGACCAGGGATTGCGCGTCCGCGTTTCCAGGAACGTGGTCACCGGCGAATCCATCTGCGTCCTCACCCACAAAGGACCCGGCCAGCACGGCCCGCTCAAGCGTCGCGAGGAAACCGAAATGCGCGTCACCGACGCACGCGAAGCCCGCGCCTTCATCGAGCGCCTCGGATTCGCGAGGACCATTTCATTCGAGAAGAAACGGCACTCCTGGGAACTGGCCGACTGCAAAGTCGAGCTGGACGACGTGCCGCTGCTGGGCCAATACGTTGAGATCGAAGGCCCCTCCGAAACCTCCGTCATGGCCGTCCGCAAAACGTTGGAGCTGTCGGCGAGGCCCCTCATCAAGGCCGGCTACATCGCCATGCTCAGCAGCTATCTGCAGGAGCGCGGCGATCATCGCCACGAAGTCAAGTTTTAGTCGGATTTAATCCAAACGCTCTTGATGTTCACAAACTCGTGAATCCCAAACTCAGAAAGCTCCCGGCCATAGCCGCTTTGCTTGACGCCGCCAAACGGGATGCGCGGATCTGACTTCACCGCCCCATTGATAAACACCATCCCCGATTCAATCTGAGCCGCCATCCGCTCCGCCTTAACAATGTCCCGGGTCCAGATGCTCGCCCCGAGTCCAAAATCGGAACGATTCGAAAGCGCAATCGCCTCCTCCGCGTCCTGCGCCCGGACAATGGCAGCAACCGGCCCAAAAGTCTCCTCATCAAAAGCCGCCATCCCAGGCCGCACATCCGTCAAAACGGTAGGGGGATAAAAATATCCCTTCCGATCCAAAGGCTTGCCGCCAGTAACCAGTCGAGCCCCCGCCTCCACCGAACGCCGCACCTGATCGTGCAAGCTGTCCCGGAGATCCGCACGCGCCAGCGGCCCAACCTGCGTCCCGCGCAGCATCGGATCGCCCACCTTTATCGCCCGCATCGCGTCAACAAACCCAGCCTCAAACTCGCCGGCAACCGCCTCCTCCACAATAAACCGCTTGGCCGCGATACAACTCTGCCCAGCGTTCACACATCGAGCTTCCGCCGCCGCTTGCGCAACCTTCCGAACATCCACATCGCGCAGCACGATAAACGGATCAGACCCACCCAGCTCCAGCACGCACTTCTTCAAAACTTTCGCCGCCGCGCCAGCCACCGCCCGGCCGGCGCGTGTGCTACCCGTTAGCGTCACCGCCGCAATGGCAGGATCTTCAATCAATGCCTCAGTAGTAGGATTATCGATCAGCAGGGCAGTCGCGATCCCCGCCGGAAATCCTGCCTGGTGAAAAACGCCCTCAATCGCGAGTGCACACCCCGGCACATTGGCCGCATGCTTCAGAACCGCCACATTCCCGGCCATCAATGAAGGAGCCGCGAATCGAAAAAACTGCCAGAACGGAAAGTTCCACGGCATGATCGCAAGGATCGGCCCGAGCGGATCAAACCGTACAAAACTTCGCGTAGCATCAGAAGGCATCGCCCGCACCGTCAGCATCGACACGGCATGCTCCGCATAGTAATCACACGCAACCGCGCACTTCTCAATCTCACCCTCCGCGGCGACGATCGGCTTCCCCATCTCGGACGTCATGAGGCTGGAGAACTCCGCGGAGCGTTGTCGAAGCACGATTGCAACCTTGCGCATAAGATCGGCGCGGTGATCAAATGACGTCTGGCGCCACGCGTCGAATGCCCTGATTGACTGGTCCAGCGCGTTCCTCGTGCGGGAAGCGTCGTGATTCTCATAGCGGCGAATAACATTTTCTGTGGCTGGATTGATCGATTCCATATTGGTTCCTGATCAATTGTATGCAGTGGGAACGCGAACCATCAGATCGTAAAATATTGCTGGCTGAAAGGTGTGGGTTCTGATGGACATGGAATCGCTGATCAGCAACTCAATGCCGACGACCTGAGCCAGGCGCGCCGGATGAAGGGATCGCAGAAACTTCGAGCGGGTGGCGATTTGTTTAACGAAGCCTGCCGCTGGACCCTGGCGGGCATCCGGGACCAGCAGCCCGGAATTTCCGATGAGGACGCCATGTCGGAGCTTCGCAAACGGATTGCCCAGAGCAGGGCTCGGGAGCGGGCGGAATGAGCGCGACATTTGAACGGCTTTGGATCATCAATTGATCAACTGCCAGCCGGCTCCACATCCTGCTCCACCTTCCCGCGATGTTGCAGATAGCGCGCAACCAGCCAGCAGATGAGCGCCCACACCAGCCCGGCAGTCCACCCGGCCAAAACATCGGTCGGATAGTGCACGCCCATATAGACACGGCTGACTCCAACCAAAAATGTGAGTGCAACCGCAACCGCCACAAAATAAATCTTCAGCGAGCGCTGTGGCGTAAATCGCGCAAGCAATGCACCAAGCGTCAGGTAAACACTGGCCGACAGCATCGAGTGACCGGATGGAAAGCTCGTTGTGTAAACGAGAGACAGATGCGGAACAAGCTCAGGTCGCGGCCGATCGATGAGGTGTTTGAGAAGGATGCTCAACAACAGCCCGCCAACCGTCGCAATCGCGACAAAAGTCGCTGCGCCAAATTTCCGCTGCAGAAGAAGAAACCCGACAACCGCCAGCGTCACAAACGACAAAACAGCAATGCCGCCAAGCGCAGTGAAGTCCCGACCCACTTCCGCAAGGATCGGCGGGCCAATGGTCTTCGACAGATCAGATTTCTGGCGCAAAGAGCGCACGGCCCACTCATCAAATCGCTGCGTCTTCTGATCTTCGACCTGATCCGCGATTTCAATGAACGCCCACGCACCGCCCACCACGAGAAGGCACGCGATCAGGACAAAATTGACATGGCTGCCCAGGTATTCCAGCAGGCTTCTGAATGTGAGATGTTTACGAATATGCACGTTCACCACATGTTAACCGACTTGGGCAAGAGGAAGGCTGTCGCCGAATTGTTTGGCCAGCGCATCGCGAACGCTTTTGTGCGTCGGCTGCGAAAGATTCGGGTCGTCGTGAAGCAGGGCGATCGCATCTTCCTTCGCTTGTTGGAGAAGGTCGAGCTCCTGCGTCAGATCCGCAAGCTTGAACGCAGGCAGCCCATGCTGGCGTGTGCCAAAGAAGTCTCCCGGACCGCGGATGCGAAGATCCGTCTCCGCGATTTCAAAACCATCGTTCGTCTGGATCATCGCCCGCAAGCGCGACTCGGCCTCTTCGTTTAGTGCGTCGCCAATCAAAACGCAGTGCGACAGTTCGCTGCCCCGGCCTACGCGCCCGCGCAGCTGGTGCAACTGCGATAGCCCAAATCGATCGGCGTTTTCGATCACCATGATGGTTGCGTTGGGCACGTCAATGCCGACTTCAATCACCGTAGTCGCCACCAATACATCAACCTCACCCGCCCGAAATGATGCCATCGTGGTCTGCTTGTCGACCGTCGACATCTGTCCATGAAGCACCGCCAGACGAAGGCCTCGGAGCAGGCCGGTGTTGAGCCGCTCATGCTCCTTGATGACTGACTTGATGTCCTCAGTTCCGTCATCATCAATCTGCGGCATCACCACGTACGCCTGTCTTCCCGCGGCCACTTCCGTTCGCACAAATCCGTACGCATCGTCCGCCTGCTGCGAACCAAGCCATCGTGTCCGAATCGGCTGACGGCCCGGCGGCAGCTCGTCAATCGTGCTCACGTCGAAGTCAGCAAAGTAGGACAAAGCAAGCGTGCGCGGAATCGGCGTTGCCGTCATAACCAGATAGTGCGGCGAGTAGCCCTTGTCCTTGAGAACAGCGCGCTGCCGGACGCCCAGCTTGTGTTGTTCGTCTACCACGACAAGGCCGAGGTTGGCAAAGTCGATGTCTTCCTGAATAAGCGACTGCGTGCCCACCGCCAGATGAATTTTCCCGTTCGCAAGCGACTTCGCCAACAAGCCTTTGCTTTCACGCCGGGTACGGCTGGTAAACAGCTCGATGCTGACCGACGATTCCCGGAGCAGATTGGTGAGCGTGAGATAATGCTGCTCGGCCAATACCTCCGTCGGCGCAAGCAATGCGGCCTGCATCTTGTTCGCCACGGCAACAAGCATGCCGTACACGGCGACGCTTGTCTTTCCACTTCCAACATCCCCCTGCAGCAGCCGATTCATCGGCAGGCCGCTCTGCATGTCTTTAACAACTTCGTAAATCGAGCGCTGCTGCGCGTTGGTCAGTTGAAACGGAAACCGGCGGCGGATGCGCTCATCAAGGAGTTTGTCAATCCGCATGGAAGGCGCACTGATTCGCCCCGATCGAAACCGTTTCGAAAGCC
>JBBRHH010000126.1:0-12365 GCA_038222915.1 Tepidisphaerales bacterium | reverse complement strand
AATCCTCATCGCCGACGTGGTCCTCGCCGTCGTGGCCGTGGTCTGTTTGGGCTCGTGGCGAACGTCAACCGGCTCGGCCGAGGGGACATCTCTCAATGGCATCACCACGCGTGCGCCCGCAACCAGGAGCGCTCTCCGCATCGCCACACTGAACATGCATGGAGCAATCGGAACCGATGGCATTCAAAACATCGAGCGAACTGCGAGTTGTCTGCGCGATTACGATCTTATTGGCCTGATGGAGGTGCGCGGCGGGGGGTTGGGCGGCAAGCCAGACCAGGCGCGCCTCCTGGGCGAAAAACTCCAAATGAGCTGGCTCTTCGTCCCCTCCGAACACCGCTGGTGGCATGAAACCTTTGGCAACGGTCTCCTGTGTACCTTGCCAGTTGATCATTGGCAGCGGTTCCCGCTCTCTGGCTCCGACGCCGCGGCGACGCGCAATCTTCTGCTGGTCAAACTCCAGCACGACGGTCGCACATACAACGTCATCGTGACCCATCTGGATCGGCAGGAACACGCCGGCGAACTCCGCGCCGCCTGCGAGCTGTTCTTGTCCCTCGACCAGCCCGCCATCCTGCTCGGCGATCTCAACACAAACGACAATGATCCTCAGATTGTCAACCTGCTCTCAAAGCCAGGCGTCATCGACGTCCACAGTCGACCAGATCTCAAACGCCCGGCCGATCACGTCGAGTGGATCTTCGTCCGCGGCCTGCGCTGCACCAACTCCGGCTTCGAAGACAAGGGTATCTCCGATCACCCGGTTTTCTGGGCCGATCTGGAATAACCCTCGAACGCATCGCCTGTGGCGGCTATATTCGCCGCACGATGTCAAAGATATCATCCCCATTGCGATGCACCCTCATTCCCTCGTTCGTCTTGGCCGCAGTACTCATGTCGACCAGCCTCTCACCCGCCGCCGATACCGCACCAAATCTCACTGAAACCGTATCGCTGGTCCCCGCCGAGTATCGCCACCGCTTGATTCAGCAGTTGAGCGTCGCCGAAGAGAAACGCAATCAATGGCTGAACGTCATCGCCCATGCTCCCGCGGCCCAACGCGAGGCGATCGCGTTTCTGTTGGTCAACATGCCGGATCGCGATCTCAAGTCATTGACCGCCGATTTCCTGCAAAACAACGTCGCTCTCGCATTCGAGGCACGCGAGAAAATGCCCTGGGCCGCTGCCGTCCCAATGGAAATCTTTCTTGACGCTGTCCTACCCTACTCAAATCTCAACGAACGCCGTGACGAGTGGCGGACCGACTTCGCCAGGCGATTCGCGCCCCTCGTGAAGGATTGCAAGACCGCCGGCGAAGCGGCCCAACTGCTCAACTGCAAGATCTTCGATCTGCTGAATGTTCACTACCACGCCACCAAGCGCCCCAAGCCCGACCAAAGTCCCTATGAGTCCACCGAGGCCCACTTCGCCTCCTGTTCCGGCCTGTCAATTCTGCTCGTCGACGCCTGCCGCTCCGTAGGCATTCCGGCCCGGGTTGCCGGCACACCCCTCTGGGCCGACGCAAGTGGAAACCACACCTGGGTCGAAGTATGGGATGGCCAATGGCGCTTCGTCGGCGCGGCCGAGCCCGGACCATTCAACAAAACCTGGTTCGCCGACATGGCCGCCAAAGCGGACGATTCCAAACCCGAAAATCGCATTTACGCAGCATCATTCCGTCGCACAAAGCTGCCCTTCATCCTGGTGTGGGATCCCAACTCCACCGACTACAGTTCCGTCGATGTCACAAGCTATTACGTTCGTCGCCACACGCTGAAGATCACCATCATGCCCAATGAGAAAAATGCCCCCGCAGCACCCATCGAGATCCGCCAGGACAACCGCCTAATCGCCCAGGCAACCAGTTCCCCTGCCGAATTCGAACTCCCCGCCGAAGCCGACTACACTGTCTCAGCCACGTTTGCAGAAAACAAACGCGTAGAGAAATCAGTCCGACTCAAAACCGACCAGTCCGTCGAACTGCAAAGGCCGGCCATTTCCGGCAAACAGTAGATTATTTAAAAATTCGGAGCGATAAATGGCGTCAACGTCAGGGCGATGCAGACCAGTGACATGATGATCGCGTCTGAGATGAAGTAGGGGATCGTCATCAGGGCGAGCCCGACGATCAGTGGGATTAGCTGCCCGCCCTTTTTTCCATAGACGAAGAATCCAAGGCCAACCGTCCCGAAGAGCATCGAAAGCATGAGGTTGGTGGTGTCCATGGGGTGGGGCCGCTATGGAGATATCGACGCAGGAAGGGACTACCTTTTACGCCGCACGCACTCGTGTTGTCGTAAAACAACCGTCCGATTGTCCCAAACGTCGCTTTGCGTATAATCCGCCCACTTTCCGAACTATCTTTATCCCCGTGCAGGAGGCACCCCAATGGCAGAAGCCGGCAACCAAGACTTTCAGACAGTCCTAGGCCCAGATGCGGTCTTTAAAGGAGAACTGACCTACGAAAAAGGCATGCGGCTCCATGGCAGAATCGAGGGCAAAGTAACAACGGCCGGCCGGCTTCATATCGCGAAGGAAGCGAAAATGCAGGCCGACGTGGATGCCGGCTCGGTCATCGTCGAGGGCGAAGTCAAGGGCAACCTGACCGCCGCGGATCGTATCGAACTGAAGCAGACTGCCCGGTATGAAGGCGACCTACGGGCCAGCAAGCTGGTGGTGGACGAAGGGGCGATTTTCAGTGGAAACGTGACGGTTGGCCCTGACGCGGTGAAGAATCGACCGCCGCAGTCCGCCGGGCAACCCCAGATGAATAAGCCTGCGCCTCAGCAGCAGCCAGTCAAGTAAGTGCGGTCTGAATCACGATAACGCCCACGGAGCAGCGCTCTGTGGGCGTTTTTCACGCGGCGTGGTCGTTTTGCGCCTCGTGGGCGTTCGCGGCGCTGTGTCGGATCGTGCGCGATTCTGCCCGTTGTGCTGTATTGGAGCTTCAGTACCTTGATTGGCTTTAGATGCATTCGCCCCCACCCATTCCGCAACAAAACGATGATCGGGTAACGATCGTCTGTCTCCATTGCGGCAAAGCGCAGGAGGTGGGTCGCAAGGCGATGACGATCACATGCAAGTTCTGTTCGAAATCGCTTCGGCTGGAGGACATGCGATTTGCCGGCTACGAAGCTCGGCGCGTCGTCGAAACCACGGGGATTATTACCGTTGAGAAAAAGGGAAACGTCGTTGCCGACCGCGTTCACTGCGGCGGTTTGATCGTGCGCGGAAAGATTCGCGGTGCGATCCTCAGCCGCGGGCCTGTGTTGGTGGGCCCGGAGGCGGAGATCAAAGGGGGCGTCACCGCGCCAAGCATTGCGATCGGCGCAGGAGCGGTTCTGGATGGGCAGTATTCCATCGGCCAGGATCGCAAATCGGCCGAAGGGTCGACCGAGGAAGTCCAGCAACAGCCGCCGGCGGAATAGTCAGGCGGCGGCCCGGAGCGGCAGCGCAGGGGTGTCGGTCGGCTTCCTGACCATCACGTCGGCGAACCAGCGGTTTCGCAGTGCGAGCGCCGGCTTTTCGATCAGGCCAAAAAGCACAATCCCCGGGACAATCGCGATGGCCAAGTAGATTGCTAGCAATACGACGGTGGACGAAACGCCGAGCATCTGCGCGAGTGGGACGCTCAATTCCTGGCAGTAGGGAGCATGCCAGAGATAGATCGAATAACTGTAGATGCCCATCTGGCCAATGACCTGCAGGCCGGGGTTCGCCTCACCCTTTTGTTCCTGCTGACCTTTCAACCACGCCCAGCACACCAGCGCCATCGAACCTAAGATCAGGAAGCTCAGGCCAAATGTGTAGACGAACGGCGTGGCCTCCACGTCTAGAAACAGCGCAGGCGCAAAGCAGATGGTCCCGCAGAAGAGCATCCAGAGTCGCAGGCGCTGCAAAGTAAGGAGTTGATCGCGGTAGAACGTGGCGAAGTACGCGAGGCACACTCCGCCGAACAGGCTGTCGATCCGGAGATGCGTAGGGGCCATGTGAAGCCGCCAGGAAAACTGTGACCAGTGCCACGCCGCAAGCACCCGGCCGGCTAGGCAAAGTACTGCCACTGTCAGAAACAACGCTGGAACAAATCGGAAGTTCTGAGTGTTGTCCGTTGCACGCCTGCGGATCCAGAGCATGCAGAGCAGCAGCAGTGGCAGCGCCAGATAAAAATGCTCCTCAACGGCGAGGCTCCACGTATGCGAATAACGTGTGCCGGCGTAGTTCTGGATATGAAGCAGGTTGGCTCGCAGCGCCCGAAAAGTTTCCCATCCGCGCTCGGCCGCGTTGCCGGGGACTTCGAGGAGGAAAAGAAGAAGGCCCGCAACGGCGAGATAGGCAGCGTAGGAGGGCCAGATTTTGAACGACCGTCGGATGAGAAATCGGCGGATGTCGATTTCGCCGCGGCGCTGGAATTCACCAAAGAGGAGGCCACCGACGAGAAAGCCGCTCAATACAAAAAACAGATCGACGCCAACCCACCCCACGCGATGCCAGATCGCGAGAAACATGCTCGAATCAGCCGACATCTCCTTCGGAAAATGCCGGCCAAGCACCAGCAGAATTGCAAGCCCGCGCAGGACGTCCAGGTGCAGCAATCGACGCACGCCGCCTGAACTTCCGTTGCCGGAAGCAGAATCGCTGCCCAATCGCATGTCATTGTCGTTGCTCACCCGTTGGCTGCATCGGTCGAAACGCGGGCAGAGTAGAGTGGGCGGCCCGATAACCTACCGCAGCGCGGAATATCGGAAGCAACTGACCATATGATCATTCACCATCCCGATGGCCTGCATCATGGCGTAGCAGATCGTCGTCCCGACGAACGTGAAGCCGCGCTTCTTGAGATCCTTGCTCATGGCGTCAGATTCAAGCGTGCTCGCCGGCACGTCGCCCCGCCCCCTTCGCTTGTTGACGAGCGGCTTACCGCCCACGAACTGCCATAGATAAGCATCGAAGGTCCCAAACTCGTTCTGGACTTCGAGAAATGCCTTGGCATTGGTGACGGCTGCCGCGACTTTCAGGCGATTGCGGACGATGCCGGGATTGGCAAGAAGTTTCGCGATGCGCGGCGCACGATAGCGTGCGATCTTTTCCGCATCGAATTGATCGAAGGCCGCGCGATACGCTTCGCGTTTCTTGAGGATCGTGTCCCAACTCAGTCCCGCCTGCGCGCCTTCAAGAATTAGAAATTCAAAGAGACGTCGGTCGTCGTGCACCGGCACGCCCCACTCTTCGTCGTGATAGCGAATATTGAGGGGGTTACTGGCCCAGAAACAGCGTTGTAGAGATTCCGTCGACATGGCGGCCCATCTTACTTTGGGCCGCTCAAATCCAAACAGACCAATTCGCGCGAACCCTTCGCATAAAGCCGGCCGCCATAGAGCAGGGGCGTCGCCCAGACTTCGTGATCATCGAACACCTCGGCTTGCGCCAGCACGGAAATCCCCGCCCCGTTGGCATGTGCAAGAATCAGTTTCCCGCGATCCGACAGGATGAGCAGTTCATCGCCCACGCGCACAATCGAGCCGCCGATGCCTGCCTTCAACTCCGAATCGCTCCCCTTCCACTTCAGCTCACCGTCTGGCCACGAAAGACATTTGATCGTCCCTTCAGAATTGGCGAACAACAATCCCCGATCAAGAATTGGCGGCTGAAAGCGCGCCATGACCTTTCTTGATTCCCATTCTTTCGTGGCCTCGTTGGCAGAGATTTTCAACATGGCGCACCCGTGGTCATAGGCGCTTGTGATAAACAAATGGCCGCCCGCATAGATGGGCGTGGCCGAGTTGACGTCGTAGCTGGTCTTCCACGGGTAGGTCCATAACGTCTTTCCAGTGTCGGGATCCATGCCAACGGCGTCCCGTCCGCCGAGGATGATGAGCTGATTCAGATCGTTGGTCAGGATCGGATGAGCGTAGCCGGCCACGCCTTTTGCCTCCGATTGCCACGCGACTGCGCCGGTCGTCTTGTTGATGGCCACCGCGATCGATCCGTTATCGCCGCCCTGCACAAACACTTTGTCTCCGGCAACAAGTGGGCTCGAGGCGCACCCGTAACCGATGATCCCGGCCCCGGTCAGCTTAAGAACGTTTAGCCGCCACTGTTGTTTTCCAGTCACCGTGTCGCGGCAAACGACTTCGCCGGCGCCGCCCAGTGTGTAGATCCTCCCGGAATCGACCGCCGGCGTTGCCCGCGTTCCGGGATATCCGCTGGCCCACCCGCCGCCGGCCAGGTCTTCTTCAGACCAGATAAGGCGGCCAGTGTTTGCATCAAACGCCGTTAGCGTTTCCTTCTGGTCGTTCAGAGTAAATAGGAAAATGCGCCCGCCAACCGCCACCGGACTGGAATAGCCAAGACCGACATCGGCCGTCCAAAGCCGGGCCGGGCCTGCGGCGGGGAAAGCCCGTGCAATCGAAGTTTCGTGAGAAATCCCGTCTCCGCGCGGGCCGCGCCAGGCCGGCCAGTCTTCAACCGGGGCCGGAAAGGTCGTCGGGCCGGTGTAAAGCGTTCGCTGGCCAACATGGGTGTGCAGATCGCGGCATCCCGATCCCGAAAAGCAGAATATCGTGGCCAGACCCGCGACGATCGCAGTTCCCGCCGCCCCAAGATAGATCGTGCGCTGGCTCATGACGCATTGTAGCCCCGCCGGTTAAGATGGGCCCATGAGATCAACGCGATATGCGGTCACCTTCGTTTCATTCCTGGTATTTTTGACCCACAGTCTGCACGCCGCTCCCCCAACAACCGCCCCGGCCACGCATCCAGCCTTGCCGTTCGAAAAAGAGATCGAAGCGTTCGAGGCGCAGGACAAGAAGGCCGCGCCTCCGCAGGCTGCGATTCTATTTCTTGGCAGTTCCAGCGTCCGATTCTGGACGTCCGTCGCCAAGGACTTTCCAGATCAGAAAGTGATCAATCGCGGTTTTGGCGGTTCAACGATTCCGGACAGCACGCGCTACGCCGAGCGGATTGTGTTTCCGTATCACCCCAGTCAGATCGTGTTCTATGCGGGCGACAACGATATTGCCGGCGGCCATGCGCCGGATCGCGTGCTCGCGGACTTTAAGGCACTGGTTGAAAAGCTCCGCACGAATCTCCCGGAGGTTCGCATCCACTTCATCGCGATCAAGCCAAGTCTCGCCCGATGGAAACTGGTGGACAAAATTAAAGAGGCCAATCGGCTGATCGAGGAGTATTGCAAGGCCGGCAAGGGGCTCGACTATATCGACGTCTTCACGCCGATGTTGGGTGAGGACGGCAAGCCCAAACCCGAGATCTTCCGCGAAGACGGCTTGCACATGAACGCGAAGGGTTATGAGATATGGACAGGGATTATCGGGCCGCGAATTGCGAAATAAGACCGCCGATCGGCCGGTCTGTCTGTTGCCAGTTTCAGGCCAAAAGTCTACGATTGGGCTACACATTCTGCTTGAGGAGACATCTTATGACGCGACGCTCGATGCTGGGGGGAATTGCCGCAATCGGAATCATGGCTTCGGTTCTGTGGGCGCGACCTGGCGTCGTCAAGACCAAGGACGGGCGAACCATTGAGGGCGACATCATTGAATCAGTCGATAAACCCGATCAGATTACCGTCAGCGCCCATGGTGCACAGCTCAGCATCGAACGCAGCAACATCGCCTCGCTCGATTACACGGGGAATGTTGAAGACGAATATAAGCGTCGCCTCGCCAAGCTCGGGGCAAATGCGACGGCCGCCGATCACCTGACGCTCGCAAGCTGGCTGTTCAACCAGAAGGCATACGACCAGGCACGGATCGAGGCGACCGCCGCCAAGAAAATCAATCCGCAGGACCCGAACGCCGACGCACTGATCGTAACCATCAATCGGCAACAGTTGCTAGACCGCACGCAGGCAACAGGAACCGGTGCAACCGGAACAGGCACGACGACTGTTGGGCCGGTCGTCACCCCCCCGAAGCCCGGCGCACGGCATCTCCTCACGCCCGAGCAGATTCAGACCATCAAGCAGGGGGAAATGAAAACCGACGATGTCGGGCTCAAGCCGCAGTTCACCAACAAAGTGATCACACGCTACATCGATTTTGATAACGTTGCCCCGGCCGATTTTGCCACCAATACTCCGTTTCAGCAGGCGGTTTTGATTCTGACACGTGGCACGCCCGAGATGCGTCAGGACGTGAAATTCAGCAACGATCCGTCGGCGGTCGAGGCGTACAAGAAGATCCAGCCCATGCTTCTCGCCGGATGTGCGACCTCCGGCTGCCACAATGAACAGTCAAAGACGAAGTTCCTCTTGTTCACCGGCTCTGAGCCGGATGTGGTGTACACCAATTTTTACATCCTGACCCAGTATGCCACCACCGTAGACAAGGTGCAGCACAAGCTCGTCGACCGCACGCGCCCCAATGAATCGCTCTTGCTGCAATTCGGCCTTCCTCGCGACCGCGCCCAGTTCCCGCACAAGGACGTAGTCGGAATGCGAACACCCTTCACGAGCGCGCAGGTGGGGCCGTATCAGACTATCCTTAACTGGATCAGCAACATTCTTCTGCCGACCGCCGATTACAAGGTGGAATACCAGATTCCCTCGGGTGCAACTACGCAGCCCGCCACCGCGCCAGCGCCCGCCGGAGTCGTCCCTCCGCCAGCCCCTGCAGTTCCCGCTCCGCCCGCTGCTCCATAAAGTTTTGGTTGGACGATGCCGCCAAGTTTGCTGCTCGCTATTCTGGTCGCTATTACAACCGCCGCCTATCTCATCGATCGGGGTCGACGCTCGCACCGTCGTGCAGTGCTTAAAGCCCTTGCGCGAGAGTGGAAGATGCACTTTGCGACCACCGATCCGTTCAACCTTGCCCCGCGCGTCGCATCGATGTTTCCGGTGCCCGGCGCAGCCAATCTTCGGATTTGTGACGTGATTTATGCACAGCAGGGGGATCGGCACCGCTACATTTTCACGGCCGAATACACGCAGGGCGTGTTGCGCCATCACCTGCGCGTGCGCCGTGCCGCGACGTTCTGTGAGGCAAAAGATCAGGCTGGCGATTGCTCGCCAATTCAACTCGCGAAGGGCGCGCTATCGGTTTCAGCACAGTATGAGGCGCTCCACCTCGAGTTGGTTGCGCAAGCTTGATGACGCTCTGCACAATCTCAGGGCACGACGGCATCCGCTTCGATTTCAATTTGTGCCTCGGCGTCGATCAGCCGCGTCACCTCCACAATCGAAGTCGCCGGCCGGATCTCGGCAAACACTTCGCCATGGACCTTTGCGACTTCCTCCCACTTGCTCACATCGGTCACGAACATTCGCGTCCGAATGACATGCTCGATTTTCCCGCCCAGCGATTCGATCGCCGCGCGAATGATGTCGAGCGATCGGCGCGTCTGGTCACCCAATGACTTGGAATATTTCCCGTCGGCCCCCACGCCCACGGTCCCCGTCACCGCGATAATGTTCCCGCTGCGCACCGAGCGCGAATAGCCCATCAGCGGTTCCCACTTGGAACCGGAGCTTGCCGTCTTTCGGCCCGCCCGGTTGGCCACGGTAATCTGGATATCACTCGCCATAAAATCTCCTTCAAATACGAGTCAGCAAACCACGCTACGCGTTGCCACTCTGTCCATCAACTTCTCGATCATCCCGCAAGCCGTTTCAAGGGAGTGCATGTGGGCACATTTTTTCGCGAGGTCGACACACCGCGCTTTGACTTCGTTCGAATCCAGGAGCACGCGAAGCTTCTCCGCCAACTCCGGGCCGCGAAAGCGCTTTGGCATCAACCGGTCGCCGACGCCAAGCCGAACCACCCGCGCCGCGTTGTCCGGTTGATCGTGGCTCATCGGCATGATGATCTGCGGAACCCCACCCGCGAACCCCGCGGCCGTCGTGCCGATGCCGCCGTGATGTACCAGGGCGGCGCACCGCGGCAGTATTTCACTCAGCGGCGCATAATCAAAATGCCGCACATCGGCGGGCAGGTTCGTCGGAATCTGCTCGGGAAATCGTGTCAGCAGGATGCCGCGCCGACCAAGCCGCGTGCACGCGTCGACCGCGGCTTCGAAAAACGACCGGCCATGCACCATGGCCGACCCCGGCGTGAACACGATCGGCGGCGTCCCGGATTTCAAAAATTCGTCCAACGCCGCGGCAACGGGCGTCACACCCTGCTCGTGAAACATCGGAAAACCCGCGAGCCGCACCTGCTTGGGCCAATCCGGTTGCGGCGGAGCAAACCAGTCCGGAAACATGCCCAGCGTTACCTGCGGCGAATGGCACCAATCCTTCAGAACGCGAGACACCGGCGCAAGGCCATGCTCTTTCCGCATTGCGTTGAGTGTTTTCGCCAGCGCCGGATCGAGAATGAATTTGTCGGCGGCCCAGTACAGCAACCGTTTCATCCATCGCGGCCATCCCGACATGTCCGTCGTGCCCCGCGCCACCGGCATCTGGTGGAGCGAACGAAACATGATCGGCGAGAGATGCATGCTCACCAGCGGAATACCCACGCTGTCATGCGCAATCCGTGACGCAAAATCCAGGCTATGCGCCACCACGACTGTCTCGCCGGGCACGTAATTGTCTATGACCGTTTTGTATAACGACGGCAGCTTTCGCACGAAGCTGTCCATGATGGTGCGAAACCCGCGCGTAGGGTGCCAGATGTCGGAGTTCTGGAGGATGGTCCGAAATTCTTCCGATGTCCCCTCGGCCACAAATTCCAGTCCGCACCGGCGGACGAGCGGCTCGAAGTGATCGTTGGTGATGACACGGACTGTATGGCCGCGCTGACGCAACGTGATTCCCAGTCCAACGAAGGGATGCACGTCCCCGCTCGATCCAATGGGAGTTAAAAGAACCAGCATTCTGCCTGCCGCCCGGTCATAGAATTTTCGCCACAATCATCGTCACATCATCGTTGCGTGCCGTCAGGCCGACGAAGCGGCGCATGTCCCACAGCACGTTTTGCGCAATCACTTCTGCCGTCACACCGCCCTTGGCCAATGACTCCACGACGCGTTGCCGGCCGTACATCTGCCGCTGAAAGTTCATCGCCTCCGACAGGCCATCCGTGTACATCAGGAGCACATCGCCGCTCTCCAGTTGCAGAACCTCCTGACGATAAGATTCATCCGGATCCACGCCAAGCACCAGTCCGCCGCCGGCCAAATCCGTGACTTCGCCGTTGCGAAGCAGCATGGCAGGGGGGTGGCCGGCGTTGCAGTAGGTAAAACGCCTGTTCCGCGTATCGAGCACGCCGTAAAAAAGCGTCACGAATTCGGATGGCTTCGTATCACGGAAAATCATCTCATTGACGCGTCGCATCACGTCGTAGAGATAATAAATATTATCCACGTGCGCCCGCAGCGCCGCTCGCACGCTGGCCATGATCAAGCTGGCCGGCACGCCCTTGCCCGCGACGTCGGCAATGACCAGTCCGAGGTTGTCATCCGCCAGCGGGATAAAATCGAAAAGGTCACCCCCAAGCTCATAACAGGGCACATAGACGCTCGCCACATCGACACCCGGGATGTCCGGCGCGCGTTGTGGAACCAGCCGAAGCTGAACATCGACCGCCATCTGCACCTGCCGCTCCAGCGCCTGCGCCTGGATCGAATCCGCCAGCAGCCGGGCATTTTCAATCGCCGCCGCCGCCTGCGCCGCTACCGCTTTCAAGAGGTCAATCTGAAGCTGTGAGAAGTGCGTCTCTTCACTGGTGTAAACCCGCAGCGCGCCGATCGGACGCCCTTTGTAGCGCATCCCCACCGAAAGCATCGAGACAATTCCCTCGCGCACCGATTGCTGCGGATACTGCACGCGCGGGTCGAGCGACATGTTGCGGACGTAGGCAAACCCCTTGTTGGTCAACGCCTCGCGGTCGATCTCTGCGCGGCTCAACAGAACCGGGCCTTTTTCGATGTATTCCGAAGACAAATTGTGTACCGCGCGAATGACCAGCTCGTCCCGTTCCCGGTCAATCAGGCGAATCGAACTCGCCTTGACGTTCATCACGGCGGTGACGACTTCCACCGTCCGCTGCAGCACCTTCGCCAGATCGCGCGCGTCGGCCAGCATCATCGTGACGTTGTAGACGGCCGTCAGCTCATCAATCCGCCGGCGAAGCTGAAATTCCTGGAAGCACAGCCTTGCAATTGCATTTGCAAGCAGAAAGAGGAAATGAATCGCGGCCGAACGGGTGTTTTTATTGCGCGACAATTGCGTCGCGATGGTCTTGAGTTGCTTCAGCTCCAATCCCGATTTTTCCGCAAGAGCGGCGAGCTTCGCCTCATCCACCGCCGGAAAAGCCGTTCCGTTGGCGGCCATCCGGATCGTTCCCAACCGCTGGTTGTTGACGATGATGGGTGCAACGTATTCCGCTCCCTCGCGCTGCGGGCCT
>JBBRHH010000125.1:0-12449 GCA_038222915.1 Tepidisphaerales bacterium | reverse complement strand
CGTCGGATCCGGTGTGATCGATTCGCGCCCGCCAATGCTGCAGGGAAGTATTCTCGCGATCGCCGACGACTCCGGCTGGGGCGTCATTCCCGGAACGATCAGCAACCGGCCGCCGGCACGCACCCAATCCACAATCGCCTGCTGCTGCCGCGGTCCGATTCCGCTCGTCAGGTCGGGCGCGTTGAGCACGAGTACATCCAACAAATCGTAACCGATCGCCACGTCCGGTAACTGTTGAAGCGGCATGAACGACACGCGTATCGGCGGCCGCCGCGTTTCAACCGAATCCGTAGCAGCGTCCAGCGCCTGCATCAAGGGCGAGCTGCCGCTGACACCGATAAAATGCGCATTCGATACCATTTCCGTTCGATGGATGTTTTGTGGATCGGAGTCGTTCGCATCGAGAGCTACCTCGCCGAGTTTGTTTCCCTCCTGATCGCGCAGCGTCACCGTCGTATCGCTCAGGTTGGCCGAAAGAGGGAGATAAAATGAGAAGACCTGCGGTTTGGGCGACAGCGCAATTGGCGCCATCTGCACGTGCATAGTCACCGAACTCTCATGCGGCGCCTGGATCTCAACCAGCGCCGGACGCGATTTGGAATCGGATGCGGTAATGAAAATCGGATTCCAATGATCCGGCCGCACAATGCCGCCCCACCCGGATTCAACGGTCAGTTTGGTGTCCGCCCGCCCGGCCTGCGCCAGCAGAAGAATCGCACCCGCAAAAAAGCAGTTTCGCAGCAGCAGTCGCATCCCAGCCTCCCACGGGGAACGGATTCTACCCGGAGCCGGTAGGAAAGCGACGAACTCGGCCTGGCTGGACGCCTGCTATCGATCGATCAGATCATTCGTGTGGCGGCAAAGCACCCAGGTCGCGACCCCAAGCAGGACGCTGCACGTCAGTGGAACGCCCATATGCGCAAAATCAGCCGCCAATAGGGCGAGAACCCCCGTGGACCCAAGGAAAATGGACGCGCCTGCGACGATGAGAATCAATCCCATTACCGTGATCCACAACAGAGAATGCAGTATACGATCCATCGCCGGAAGAATCGGCACTCCATGCGGGCGGCCCTGAATATTTGTTGTCCGGCGCACGATCCGCCATAATCCGTCCACAGCACCATGAACAGCATCAAAGCATATTTTCGCGACATCCACGACACCGTAAAGTCGATCACCATCGGCCTCAAGATCACCCTCAAGTACTGTTTTCAAAAGACAGTTACAGTTCAATATCCCGAGCAGCACCTGGCTTTCGCCCCGCGTTACCGCGGCATTCACGAATTTGAGCAGGACAAGTGCATCGCCTGCGACCTCTGCGCCAAGGCCTGCCCGGTGGACTGCATCTATATTGACAAGACCGCGCCGCGCAAGATCGACATGAAAACCGGCGTGGCGGTGGGGGGCGAGTTGCTCCGTTTTGCCATCGATTACAGCAAGTGCCTCTTCTGCGCACTGTGCACCGAACCGTGCCCGACCGATTGCATTCACATGGGCAAGCTGCATGACCTGTCGTCCTATTCGCGCGAGGACGTCGTCGTCGAGTTCCAGGAGCTGCATAAAAAAAATCTCCGCACGCCCATTCCGCTGTGGATGGAGCGCAATGCGGAAAAAATTCCCTGGGTGAAGCAGGAGTATGAACGGGTCAAGTCCGGTCAGATTGCGACCATTGCCGCCGACATTCCCGAGGTGAAGTAATTTCCTCGACCGATAATCAATGCATTCCCCGCCTCGGGAAGCCTGCTGCATGCAAGTCACGGCGGGATTAGCAGATTTGCAGAATTTCTCTCATTAAGCCCTCCTCATCGCACTCCGATGAAAACTTTGCAGTCGGAATTGTGATTCGAGCCGTGTTGGCTCGAGTACCGGCAGTCGCCGGCACAAACGCCACTTGGCTCGAAGGAGGACGTGATGAAGTTCGTGAAAAGCATCTGTGCAAAGTTGATCAGCGATGACCGCGGCGGCGAAGTACTTGAGTACGCCCTGATCGCCGGCCTGATCGTGGTTGCCTCGATTGCCGTCATCGGCACCGTCGGCACCAAGGTTCTCGCTCGCTGGAACACGCTCAACAGCTCCATGTAATGCACGGGGGCCTCGAGGTTATTCGACTCGGGCCACACGTGAGACTGTTGCCAACCGACCTCGAGGCTCGACGCCGGGCCAAGCGCCCGCGTCGAGCCCGACGGCTTTTCCACCGGAGACTGCAATGAAGTCGTTGTCCGTAAAAATCAAAAGCCTGATCCGCGACGAGACCGGCGGCGAAGTGATGGAATACTCGCTGATTCTCGGGTTGATCATTGTGACCGCGATCGTTGTCATCGGCGCGGTCGGCACCAAGGTGCTGGCCCGTTGGAACACCGTGAACTCGTCGATGTAACATGATGCTTTACTCGCTCATGCTCTGCGTGCCCATGCTCGCGCTCTTGAGCGTGGCGGCGCTGATCGATGTCCGCTCGCGCCGTATCCCAAACTGGCTGACGCTCACGCTCATTCTCAGCGGCCTTGGACGCAGCCTGATGTTCCATGGCCCGATCACGCCAGGCCGCTCGCTCGTGGGGCTGCTCGTCGGTTTCGGGCCCGCGTTCATACTGTTCGCCATCGGCGCACTGGGTGGAGGCGACGTCAAACTGCTGGCGGGAGTCGGGGCCTGGCTCGGCCCTGTCGCCGCCGTCGGGGTTTTCATGCTCTCGGCGGTTGTCGGAATGTTCCTGGTGCTCGCCGTCAGCCTGCGCCATGGAAAAACCACCGCATTATTGGGCAACACCATCGTGCTCACTTCCGAGATGTTTCGGCAACGGCGGCTGGATGTCACTGCCGCATCTAAAACAGCCGATGCATTTCATAGCGTCGACAAGCCATTGCCTTTCGCCGTGGCAGTCCTCATTGGCACCGCGTTGCTTCTGGCCATCCCGTTCTGGAAAGGTGTGCTCCTGTGAAAATCTCCAAGATCATGTCGAGGAAATGGCAGAACCGATCGTGGATGCAGCGCCGGGGCGCAGTCATCGTCGAGGTGGCCCTGACCCTCCCGATCCTGCTCTACCTCGCCTTCGGCACGGTTGAATTCGGCTATTACTTTTATGTGAAGCACGCCCTGGAGGCCGCCGCCCGTGAAGGCGCACGTGCCGGCATCGTCAGCGGCAATACAAACACCGATGTGACCACTGCCGTGACCAACGCCATGGCCAGCACCGGCATTGCGACCTACTCCACAACCATCACCGACACCGCCAACGCCAACGTGACGGTCAACACCGTCGCCGCGGGCAGCTACATCAAGGTCACCGTCAACGCCAACTGGGGAACCGTCGGAATGCGCCCGCTCCAGCTTATCGGATCAAGCAAAACCGTGACCGGGCAGATGGTCATGCGCCACGAGTAGCATCTCGACCGCCTCGCAGATACGCAAATCATTCTTGGAAGTGTCTTGGCCTGCAGGAAATATTCCTGACAGGCCAATTTCATTGGCACTGATAATCCGTTTTTGTTCTTTGCGCGCTTCTTTCGTTTTTTTTCGCCTGTATATCCTAAACCGCACAGTCCACTCGTCCGAAATCACATCAGGGGATTTCGCCGTGTACTGGGAGTTCGATATGAATGCAAAACTATGGATACCCTTGCTCCTGGCTGGTGCGATGGGCATCGTCGCCGCCAAAGTCGGCCGGAACATGCTCAACGGCCGCTCACCACTCGCTACCCAGGGAAACCTGATCAGCGTTGTGGTCGCAGCCGCCGACCTTGAGCCCGGCCATGAAATCACCTCGGTCGACGTCAAGACTGTTCACATGCCGCTCGAAGCAGTCCCCAAGGGCGGCTTCGCCAATGGTACCGAGGTCGAAGGCCGCGTCGTCACCTCGCAGGTGGTCGCCGGACAGGCCGTTCTCGATCCCGTCCTCGCCCCCAAGGGCGTTGGCCGTGGCGCTTCATCGCTCGTGCCGATGGGCATGCGAGCCGTCTCGGTCGATGTGAGCGAATCAACCGCCGTGGGTGGATTGCTCCTCCCTGGCTGCCACGTCGACATCATCTGCACGATGAGCGAAGAAAAGACCGGCATGAAGGTCACGCGCACAATCGTGGAAAACGCGAATATCCTCGCAGTCGGACAGCGCATGTCCAGCGCCGCTCCCGCGGCAGCGCCCGGCGTTCCCGAAGCACCCATGGCCCGCACCATAACGATGCTCGTCTCCCCCAAGGAAGCCGAAGCCATCGAGCTCGCCACCAGTCTCGGCCGTGCACGCCTCGTCCTCCGCGGCGGCCTCGACAAAGAGACTGGCGTCGCCACCGGCATGACCATCGGCGAGCTGCTGGGCATGAGCGACATGGGCAATATGGCGATTGCCTCGCCGACCACCCAGTCCAGCCGCCTCGCCGACAGCACCACGCGTCCCAGCCAGGGCAACCAGCAGAAGTGGACGATGGAAGTGTTCAAGGATGGCGTTCGCAGCCAGCAGCAGGTCGATCAGCCGCGCTTCGTCCCCACCGAAATCACCCATATCGAAACTGGCCCCGTGAGCAGCAAGTCTCCCAATTCAGTGGAGCATGGCGCACGAACCAGTGTCGACACGGATCCGGAGATGCAGGACGAAGCCGCCGGCGAAGACGGCAAGAGCACCAAGAAGACAACTCCCGCCGATCCGGTCACCAAGACCGATCTGAACGCGGACTAATTCAACTCACCAACTGACATTTGCCAGAAAACCAAGAAGGATGGCTTCCATGTACAAATCCACCAAATCCAACAATCTGATTTCAAAGTGGGCCATCCGGACCATCGCAGCCGCGATCGGTACGGTCAGCCTCGGGGCTCCTCCGCTCTTCGCGGCTCCCCCAAGTGCCACGCAACCTGCAACCCGGGCCAAAGACCTCATCGTTGATGGGGTGGACGCCGAAGGCCAGTTGCACGTCTTTGCCGGCAAAAGCGCGGTCTTGACGTCCAAACGCAAGATCGCCCGCTATAGCCTGACGCCCCTCGAAGTCGCGGACGTCAATGCAGTGGCGCCCGACAGCCTGCTGCTGACAGCAAAGAAGGGCGGCAACGCCCAGCTCATCGTCTGGGACGAAAACCAGCACGCGCAGATGATCGATGTCATCATCGATGTCGATCTCCCTGCCCTTCAGAATCAATACAAGGCGATCTTCCCCATGTCGAAGATCGAGGTCAGCTCCGCCAATGGCGCCGTTGTCCTGCGCGGCCGCGTCCCCAGCCTCACCGCTGCGGAACAGGTCACTGAAATGGCCAAGCCCTATGGCAGCAAGGTCATGAACTTCCTCGAAATCGCCGGCGGCCAGCAGATCAGCCTCCAGGTGCGCTTTGCGGAAGTCTCACGGTCCGCCGTCAGCGCCCTGGGCGTCAACGGCCTGATCGGAAAAGGCAGCACCGAGTTTGGCAACAACGTCGGTCAGGTCAACCCGATCAACGATCTCACCGGCGCATCGCCCGCCGTGAACTCCGCCGTCACCCTGTTTGGCGGCGGCAACATCGGTTCAACCAAGATCAACGTCTTCGTCAACGCGCTGCGGCAGAACAATCTGCTCCGCGTGCTGGCCGAGCCGAATCTCGTCGCCATTAGCGGCCAGGAAGCCAGCTTCCTTGCCGGCGGCAGCTTCCCCATCCCGGTCACCCAGGGCGGCGGCAGCGGCTCGACGTCGGTCACGGTCGAGTTCCGTGACTTTGGTGTGAAGCTCATGTTCGTCCCGGTCGCGCTTGGCGACGGACGCATCCGCCTGAAAGTCGCGCCGGAAGTCAGCGATCTGGATCTGACCACCGCCGTGCACTTCAACGGCTTTGTCATCCCCGGCCTCACCCAGCGCAAGGTCACCACCACCGTCGAACTCGCCGAAGGACAGACGTTCGCAATCGCCGGCCTGCTCAACAGCAACGTCAGTGCGACCAAGGACGTCACTCCAATCCTTGGCGATATGCCCGTCATCGGCGCTCTGTTCCGCTCCGTCCGCTATCAGCGCAAGGAAACCGAGCTCATCGTGCTGGTCACCCCGCGTCTTGTCGAGGCCATGAACCCCGACCAGGTGCCGGCCCTCCCGGGTGAGCAATGGCGCAACCCCAACGAAAGCGACCTGTTCCTGAAGCAGGACATTGGCGGCCCCGCCGCGGACATGAAGCATGCACCCGCCCCCGGCTCACCCGCCGGCCCGGCGCCCCGCTTCTACGGCAGCTATGGCTTCGTCCCGGCCACGCAACCCAAGCCGGCAAACTAAGCGATCTCCGGGGCGTGTCGTTGTCGACCAGGATGAATTGAGGAACGTGAAATGTTGGTTCAGCTCAACTCAGTTGTGATCGATGCAGATCCGGGCAACCGCCAGGAGATGGCATCATTCCTGGCCAACTACGGCGTCCAGGTCATCGCCCAACTGCAGAACGTCGACCAGTTGCCCGCAATGCTGGCAAGGGAAGAAGGACTGCAGGTTGCGGTGGTCAACCTCGACCCGGCCCCGCACGACAATCTGAAAAAGGTTGGCGCGCTGGTCCGCCAGCACCCGACGGTCAGTTTCTTTGTCCTCTCCCAGGTCATGGATCCAACCCTGTTGATGGAAGCGATCCATTCAGGCGTCCGCGAGTTCGTCCAGTTGCCCATCGACGCCGGCAAGTTCTCCGCCGGCATCGAACGCTGTGCCCACGTGCACGGCATGGGGAAAAAAGCCCGCGTCATCCACATGGTTCCGACCATCGGCGGATGCGGCTCGACATCAGTCGCCTGCAATGTCGCCGCTTCGCTCGCCCGAACCAGCAAAGCCGTTCTCGTCGATCTCGACCTCGTCCGTGGCGCAGTCGCCAGTTCCTTTGACCTCCGCCCGCGCTACACGATCGCCGACCTGATGGAGTCCGCCGAGAAGCTCGACAATCAGATGCTCGACAACGCCCTGGCGATTCACCAGAACAGCAAGCTCGCCATCCTCGCCCGCCCCGATCTTCCCGAAGATACACAGCGCGTCAGCGGGCCGGGACTCGTGCGATTGACCAATGTCCTGGGCCGGATGTTCGACTATGTGGTCCTCGACTCGCTCATGAGCGTCGACCCGCTTTATGCCGCTGCCATCGGAGTGGCGGATCTGAACGTAATCGTCATGCAGTTGAATGTTCCCAGCGCCAAGAACGCCGAGCGCTACATCGGCGCGCTGCGCCGCATGGGAATCGAATCATCCAAAATCCGCATCGTCGTCAACCGATATGTGAAAAAAGGCTGGGACATCGAGCCCGAAGAAGTCGAGAGGGCCCTGGGCCTGAAGATCTCGTGGATGATTCCCAACGACTTCAAGAACGCAATTGCGGCAATCAACTACGGCGAGCCGGTGGTCTTGCGTGCACCCAAGGCGGAGATGAGCACCAGTCTTACCGGCCTCGCCAACATGCTGGACGGCAGGAAAGTGGCCAGCGTCGCCGCCTGATTAATGTAGTCCCTGCCTCCAGAGGCGCGACGATCGAGTCTGAGTTGTTTGAGGAAGCATCATGGGTCTGTTCTCAAAAGGAACTTCGAACGCGGCAACAGCGGTAGCGCCGTCAATCGGCACTGCCCCGCCGCCGCCCCCCGCCATTCCGGGCATGGTGGTCCAGCAGCCCTACCAGGCGGCTGCGCCCGTTGTGCAGACCGAGCGTCAGGTCTATTTCCAGAAAATGAAAGTCCGCATCCACCAGCAACTGGTGGAGCGCCTGGACGTACAGAATCTCCGAACACTCCCCCCCGATGTCGTGCGCCAGGAAGTGCGCATGGTCATCCGCGAGCTGTGCCAGTCCGAAAAAGGCCTCCTCTCCTCCGCTGAGCAGGAGCGCCTCATGGACGAGGTCATGGACGAGACCTTCGGCCTCGGACCCCTCGAGGCGCTGCTCAAGGACCAGAGCATCAGCGATATCCTCGTTAACCGCTTCGACCGCGTCTACGTTGAACGCAAAGGACGCCTCGAACAAGTCGACGTGCGATTCCGCGACAATGCGCACCTCCGCCAGATCATCGATCGAATCGTCGCCGTCGTCGGCCGCCGCGTCGACGAAACCAGCCCGATGGTCGACGCCCGACTCACCGACGGCAGCCGTGTCAACGCAATCATTTCACCGCTGGCCCTCGACGGGCCGGCCATGTCCATTCGCCGATTCGGCTCCAAGCCGATGCAGCTCGAAGACCTGATCCGCCACGGCGCGTTCCCCCACTGCGTGATGGACTTTCTCTCCGCCGCCGTCCAGGCCCGGTGCAATGTCCTCATCAGCGGCGGCACCGGCTCGGGAAAGACCACCCTCTTGAACTGTCTTTCCCGCTACATCGCCGTCGATGAGCGCGTCATTACGATTGAGGATGCGGCCGAACTGCAATTGCAGCAGCCGCACGTCGTCCGCCTCGAAACCCGTCCGCCCAACATCGAAGGCAAAGGCGAGGTTTCCCAGCGCGACCTGGTGAAGAACTGTCTGCGTATGCGGCCCGATCGCATCATTATCGGCGAAATTCGTTCCGGCGAAGCCCTCGACATGCTCCAGGCGATGAACACTGGCCACGAAGGCTCGATGACCACCATCCATGCCAATAATCCACGCGATGCGCTGGGCCGACTCGAGGTCATGATCGCAATGGCCGGTTTTGACATCCCATTGCGTGCTCTGCGCCAGCAGGTCTCCAGCGCCATTCAACTTGTGGTCCAGTCCCGCCGTATGGTGGGCGGCCGCCGAAAAGTAACCAACGTGAGTGAAGTCACCGGCATGGAAGGTGACCAAATTCAGGTCCACGACCTTTTTGCGTTTGAGCAGAGCGGCGTGGATTCCGAAGGACATTCACAGGGACAGTTTATCGCGACCGGTATACGCCCGCGGTGTATCGAACGCATTGAGCACCGTGGTATCCGGCTGCCGGCTGACATGTTTGTTCGCAGGAAGCTCGAACAGTAGATCGAGAGGCTGATATGGAGACAGAATCCATTGTATTCGCAGTGGCTGCGGCTGCGGCGATCTGGGGCTTTGCCCAGATCATCATCGTCGTCACCCAAAGCGACAAGAAAAAGCTCAAGCAGCGGCTGGTCCGCGACGCGGACATCGTTCCCAGTTCCGACGCCGCGCGCTCCAGCGTCGTGCTCGCCCGGGAAACCGAAAACATCCCGCGCTCGCTTGCTCACATCATCTTCTTCCAGAACCTCAACCGAAAGCTCCTCCAGGCCTTCCCCGACACCAAGCTGAGCAAGTTCCTCATCATCATCCTGTTTATGGGCGGCATGACCATGGTCATTGCCCTGGGCATCACCGAGTCGATCGGCCTTTCACTCATGGCCGGCGCAGGTGCAGGTTTCCTCCCCATCCTCTTCATGAACAACCGCCGCGGCAGCCGCCAGAAACGCCTCTCCATGCAGTTGCCCGAAGCACTCGACTTCCTCACCCGCGTCCTCCGCGCCGGCCACAGCTTGAGCACCGGCCTCCAGATGATGGGCGACGAGCTCCCCGACCCCATCTCCTCCGAATTCCGCCGCGCCTATGCCCAGCATAGTCTCGGCCAAAGCCTCGAAGATTCCATGCGGGAAATGGCCAAGCGCATCGAGTCCAGCGACTTCGCCTTCTTCGTCACCGCCGTCCTCATCCAGCGTCAGACCGGCGGCGACTTGTCCGAAGTATTGCAGAACATCAGCGGCATGGTCCGTCAGCGCATCCGCCTCATCAGCCACGTGAAGGCCATCACTGCCGAAGGCCGCCTCACCAGCTACGTCCTGGTCGGCTTCCCCGCCGTCCTCTACGGAATCTCCTATTCGCTGAACCCCGACTATGCCGGCCAGCTCATTCGCAACGACGTCGGCCGCATGATGTTGATGGGCGCGGTTGCATTACAGGTGGTTGGATTCATCTGCATCCGCAAGATCGTTAACGTGAAAGTGTAGGGTATGCCTGTGCAAGACATGATGTTTTACGCCCTCGTGTTCGGGGTCGTCGTAGTCCTGGGATTCGTTGCCTCGCAGCTCTTCGGCAGCAAGGCCGAAACCAAGCTGCGCAGCCGTCTGCGTGAGAACGGCGCCGCCCCCAAGGCGGAGGACGGGGCCGAAAAAGAAGGCCTCACCGACATGCTTACGAAGATCGGTCAGGCCGCAGCCAAGCCCTTCGAAGCCAAAACACGCGAAGAACAATCCGTGCGCCGTCGCAGGCTCGCCATGGCCGGCATCTATACGCCCTCCGCACAGCGCCTGCTCGACGGCATCAAGGTCATCCTCAGCAGTGCCGGCGTCGTCGGCGGCTACTTCATCGGAATGTCGATGGGCAACATGCTCCTGGGCATCGCCCTCTGCGGCCTCGCCGGCTACCTCAGCCCCGTCATCTGGCTCAAGAACCGCATCAAGAAACAGCAAAAAGCCCTCGATCGCGGCCTCGCCGACGCCATCGATCTCCTCGTCGTCTGCGTCGAGTCAGGCCTCACCGTCGACTCCGCCATGCAGCGCGTCGGCCAGGAAATCAACATCGCCCATCCCTCGCTCTCCCGCGAAATGGAAATCGTCCACATGGAAACCCGCGTCGGTCTCCCACGCAGCGAAGCCCTGAAAAACCTCGGCGTCCGCACCGGCTCCCCGGCCCTTCAGGCCCTCGCCGCCATGCTGATCCAGGCCGAACGCTTCGGCACCAGCATCGCGAGCGCCCTCCGAGTCCACGCCGACTCGCTCCGCGTCAATCGCCAGCACCAGGCTGAGGAAATCGCCGCCAAGGCAACCGTGAAGCTCAGCTTCCCCGTCGTGCTCTTCATCTTCCCGGCTGTGCTGATTGTGCTGGCCGGACCGGCCTGTATCGGATTGTTCAATAGTGCGCTCTTTGACAAGTAATCGTCCGGCCGCGAACGGTCGAGAAACCTGTAGACAACGTGACCTTCTCAGATAAAGGTGAATTATGAAAATCGGAACAACCAAATGGTGGATCGGTCCTTCGCTCGTGAGCCTCTGGCTCGGCGTCTCCGGATGCGCAAAAAACGATGCGCCTGCACCGGACTTCTTCAGCGGCACGGGTGATAACTCGCGCCACATCATGGAAGTCCAGCAAGCTGTCGGCGCACGCAACGATGCAATGTTGCGCACCCAGCACTTCGACGGCGCAATGCTCAGCGGCCTGGGCCGTGACAAGCTCGACCTCATGCTCAAGGACAACTCCAAGAGCCTCCCCGTCGTCGTCTATCTCGATCTTCCCGCCGCCGAACCGCTCACCCGCGATCGCCGCGAGTCCGTCGTCTTCTACCTGAAGGAAAAAGGCCTCCTCGAAAACCAGGTCTTCGTCGAGAACGGCCCGAATCCCAACGCCGTCACACCCGCCGCTTCCGGTATGGCACGCCTGAACAAGACCGAAAGCAGCAACGCCGACGCATCGTCGGCCACCGGTGCCGCCGGAAATAGTTCCACAAGCAACAGCAGCGCCGGAACCGCCAACGCGGATTCCAAGTAAAGACGTCCTCCGGAGCGGACTGGGGAATCAGGCGGTGGCCCGAACAATCGGGCGACCGCCTGGTTTGCGTTTAACAACCACTTCGAAACCCCACCCACGCCAAAACCCCGCACGCAATGCGGCGGTATCATCATCAGTTATTCGATAGAATGCGACATCGGCACCACCCGATCGAGCGCAATGTTGAAACTGAAAACAAAACACATCGGCCCGCTGCTCCTTCTCCTCCTCATCGCTGCGATCATTTTTTTCTGGCGCGAGTTCGGCGGAAACCACGCGTTCGTCTTGCGCGGCAGGGTCGTGGATCAGGACGGCCAACCGATCGCCGGTGTCGCCATCTCGGCCGAAGTCTCCTACCAACACACGCTGGCTATCCCAATCCCCTTCACCACGAATGACCACTCCACCGAACAGCTTCACGTCTCGACCGACAACGAAGGAAATTTCCGCCTGCGCAGCACCGGCCAACGGGTCTCCGTCACATACTTTCACAAAGAGGGCTACCTGTCGCCCGAGCAAAGTCGAACGCTGATAGCTGACTCATTTGAAGCAAAGGAAATCGATTCGCGGGCGATTATCCCATACACCATGTGGAAGATTGGCAAGACGGAGCCGCTAATCAAAAGCAGCCTGTCGGAGCGCGTCAACGACGACGTTTTCATCGATGTGCTGACCGGCCAGCGCGTCGATGCCGATCAAAGCCAGAGCGCCGACCTGCACATCACCATCTCGGCCGAGCCCTCCGTCGACCGCAATCCCTTCGCCTGGTCCTGCACCATTCAAGCCATCAACGGCGGCCTCATCGAAACCAGCGACCCATTACGTTTCCGCGCGCCCACCGAAGGCTACGTCCCCTCCATTCAACATCGCTTCGACCCCGCCAATCCCGACCAGCGGTGGCAACATCATTTCGGAGCCAGCTATTTCCTCCGCGGCCGCAACGGAAAGCTCTACGCAACATGCAAGCTAACCATCGAATCCGGAAGTACCTTCCGCCTCGACATCGAATCCTTCTGCAACCCCAACGGATCCCCCAATCTAGAAGTCGCAC